>NZ_JBEXOP010000012.1:0-197678 GCF_040611575.1 Streptomyces sp. NPDC006610 | reverse complement strand
CAGGAGTGGACGGACTGGACCCGGCAACCGCGACCACGCAACACTTCGACAACAGGGCCTCTTGCTTCTCGCTGGACTCGACAACCGCGAGCTACTAAGAGGCCCTTCTCTTCATGCCCTGACGTCAGCCAACTCACCCGATCCAGCATACCGTTCGAACCAGACCAAGCACACGAACGGATAGAGAACGGCCAGTGAGCCAGTGGATGGCGGACAACGCGTGGGTGTGCTGGATCGAGCAGAGCGAACCGTGGGCCCTGGAGTCGCAACTCATCTCCCGACTCGACCTCCCACTGAACCTGGACCAGAACCGCCACAACGCGTTCCACAGCCGCTTGAAAGGGCTGCGAGCCCAAGCGCGCCAGCGGGCCCGAGAGTTGCCCATCAGTGCGTAGGCCACCGAATGGGCCGATGGGCCGCTACTTGCGCCGTCTCTGGACCATCCGAGGACGCTGGGCAGTGGCCAATGACGACCAACGATGACCATCAGGCGCACATCCCCACCGCCCTGACAAGCAAGAACCAGGCCACCAAGAGTTCTGGCAAGACCAGGGCAAGAAGACACCCACCCGCGAGGGAGCGAGGAGCCTTGACCATGTGAGTGGCCGCAGGTCACGGCCGCCCTCGATCAGTCGCGGGCGTGCAGCGGCGCAGCATGTGCATCATGAGGCATGGGGATCGATCTGGAGTTGCACTCATCGCGGCCGGCTCGCAACAACTGGCACAAGTCCCGCGTGACACTCCTGCGGAGCTCCTACGGGCATGGCGACGCGCTGGCCGATGCTCTCGGCTCACTCCAACTCCTCGGAGTACCGGGGAGGCTCACTGCCGTCGATCCGTACGGAGACACGTTGATGAACGAACAAGAGGCCGAAGTCGCCCTCCGGGAAATCCACGGCCTGAGGCAGAGGTGCGGCGATGAACGTCAGCTCGCCGCGCTGGACGACCTCGCGACGATGCTGGAAGAGTGCGCGGCCACTCCAGGAAGTTACTTGTGGTTTGCGGGCGACTGATGCTCGTGTCACGTCCGCTGTGTGAGTGTCTGACTGAGTGACGACGATGCGCACGCACAACGGCGAACAAGCCCGGACGTCTGCGGACCGGCAACGCAGGTGACACCAGCCCCTGGCAGGGCCCACACCCAGATTGCTCCGGGACGAAGCCGGCGCTCCGTTGGGGTGCGCCGCATGACCGACGACGCTCCGGCCTGTCCCGTGTGCAACCAGCCCATGACGTCCGGCGGCTTCGTCCTCGTCAAGCGGGAGGACGATGGCAGGCGGACCTGCCGGACACTGCTGAGGTGTACCAGTCGGCACGTGTGGTGGCGCTGGGCCGACCGGCCGGAGGGGCCGCTGGAAGCCTGCCCGGTGCCCGAGCTGTTCCGGTGACATCCGATTGCTGACATCAAGCCCCCGGACGACGGCGGTTCGAATCCTGCGACCTCCGCCGCTTCACGCCTCCTCGTTTTACGGAAGACCGTCAGCAGCACGACCCGCTGTCCTGGCGCGAGCCAGTACGGGATGCGCACGGCCTCGCCGTCCAACTCCCTCCGACGCGAAGACCCCCCGCCCTCGACGTGAAGCCCCCGCCGTCCGGAAGGCACGAGGCGTCCGGGCGGCGGGGGCCGGGGGATTGAGGGGGGCGTCAGGGGGCCATCAGTGATATTCCGAACGGCGTGGCCTGCGGGGCCGATTCTGTGCCGTCGGCGGACACGGCGGTGACGACGTAGTAGTAGTACGCCCTCGCCAGGCCGGGGTCCTTGTACGTCGGTGCCGTCACGCCCGTGGCGATGCGGTGCTCAGGGGTGAAGACGTCCGCGCCGGAGGTGGACCGGTAGACGTTGTACGACACGGTCCGGCCCTGGTCGCACGCTCCCACCTCCCAGTTGAGCTGGGCGTAGTCCGCGCCCCTGCCGCCCCCGGTGATCCGGGGGGTGGCCGGTCCGTCGAAGACGGGACAGGGCACGGTGGCTCCGGCCATCGGTGAGAAGTCGGACCACTGGCTGTGCGTGCTGACGGCGCGCACCACGTAGTACCAGGTCTTGCCGGCGGGGACGTTCTCGTTCGTGAACGTCGTCCCCGTGATGAGCGGGGAGACCGAGTAGGCCGACGTCGGGTCCGTGCCGGTCGTGCGGTAGACGTAGTAGCCGGCCACATCGGTCGACGTGCTCGCGGTCCACTCCACCTTGACGTTGCCGTTCTCGGCCGTCGCGGTGACCGAGGCAGGCGCGGCGGGCTTCTCGTGGACCGGCAGGCGCTTGCCGTAGACGGTGCCGTAGCCGGGCTCCGGCATGGGGGAGACGTTGCCGGCCGCGTCGACGGCGCGGACGGTGTAGCCGAACTGCACGCCGGCCGGGGTGCTGGTGTCCAGGTACTTGCCGTCCCGCACCACGGCGATCTGCTCCCACGCGCCGAACGTGGCCTGGCGCATGACGAGGTAGTGGTCCGTGTCGTCGGTGTTGGGCGTCCAGACGAGGTGCACGCCGTCCGTGCCGTCCCAGGCGTCCAGGCCGTACGGCATGCGCGGCGGGGTGACGTCGCCGGTGCGGGTCGCCGAGGCCGTCGCCGACGGGTTGGACTCCGTGCCGAGCGTCGTGACGGTCCGCACCTGGTAGTGGCGGGCCTCGCGGACGGGCGCCGTGTAGTCGTCGTAGGCGGGGCCGGTGACCGGCGTTTCGGTCAGCCGGGTCCACGGACCGGCGGCCGACTCGGCGGCATAGACGTGGAACCGGTGGGACGCGTCACCGTCGTACCGCCAGCCGACGGTGTTGCGGTCGACCCAGCCGTTGGCGGAGACGGCCGCCGGCGGCAGCGGCCTGGCCTCGGCGACGTCGAGCCGGATGGGGGCGGAGTACCCGGAGGCGTTGCCCGCGCTGTCCTTGGCCCGCACGCGGTAGTAGTAGGTCGTGCCCACGGCGGCGGACGGATCCGTCAGGGCGGCGCTCTGCGTGGGCGTGCCGACGGAGGTGAACGGCCCCTCGGGCGCGACGGCCCGCTGCACCTCGTACGAGTTCGCCCCGCTCACCGGGGACCAGGAGAGCCGGGCGCCTGCGGACGGGTCGTGCGTGGCCGTGAGCCCGGTGGGGACGGCGGGGGCCGTCCTGTCGGCGCTGACGACGCTCGTCACCGCGGACAGCGCGGAGGCGTTGCCGGAGCGGTCGACGGCGCGGAGGGCGTACTCGTAGGTGGCGCCGCTGGCCGGGGGCGCTTCGGTGAAGGTGGTGCCGGTGATCGGGGTGGAGGTGCGCAGGCTCCAGCCGCCTGCGCCGGCGAGGCGGCGGTAGACGCGGTAACCGGCCAGATCCATCTCGTGGTTGCGGGACCACGTCAGCGTCGCCTTCAGGGTGGACGCCGAGTATCCGGACTTGAGGCCCGCCGGGGCCAGGGGGGCGGTCTTGTCGTACGTGGCGCTGATGACCGGCTTGTAGGAGAAGGAGATGTTGGCGGTGCCGGTGAAGGCGGCGAAGTCCACACGCAGGGTGTGGGTCCCGCGCGGGACGGTGAGGCGGACGGTCTTCCGCTGGGTCGAGCTGACGTTGTGCCACAGGTCGATCCTGCGGTTGCCGTCGAGGTAGACGCGGGCGCCGTCCTGGACGGCGACGCTCAGGTCGAAGGGGCCGCCGGAGCCGAAGTTGCGGGTGGTGGTCCAGCGGACGCCGAAGTAGTTGCTCGGCAGGGTCACGCCGGAGGGATCGCCGTAGCCGTAGTTCTCGGCGATGGCGGTGTCGCAGACGGTGGCCTTCGGAGTGCCGGAGAAGCTGGTGTTGGCGTAGTACTGGGCCTTCCACACGCCGGCCGAGCACGTCACGGCCGCATGCGCGGTGGTGGGGAAAGCGAGCCCGGCCAGGGCTGTGGCCAGGGAGAGCACGACCGCACCACCTGGACGGCGCGCCGCGCCGAGGGATATTCGCATCTGCGGATGCTCACACTTTCGACGATGAGATGAGGACAAGGCGTGTATGCCGCCCCAATGGTGCCATTTGAAGATCACGTGCGATAGGTGGTCGGTCGAGCGCCAGCACTGGTCGTAGGAGATCAACTCCCCCTCCACCGAGAGCGGATCGGGGTACTCGACCCACAGCTGGGGCACCCGCGCCCGCCCACCCCTCACACGCAGCGGCCCTCCGTCACGCGCCCCGCTCCGCCACCCCCGGTCCCGTCTCCGGGACGGTCGGCCGGGAGGGGTCGGGTGGCGCGAGGACGTAGCCCGCGATCAGGCCCGCCACGCCGAGGAGGCTGTTGATGTAGAGCTCCGCCGCGTACGTGGGGCCGTTGACCGCCATGATCAGCACGATTCCGGTCACGAGCACCGCGAGGAACGCCGTGTAGTGGCGGCGGAGCGACTTCCTGAGATCGATCGGCATGCTTGCTCACCCTTTCCGTCTGTCCCACCTGGGACGACAGTCATTCGAGCAGGCGCCGCTCCACGTGGTCCAGGAAATCCGTCGGAGTTCGGTCCTCTTGGAAACGTCGGAGGAATTCGGCCTTCTACAGCGGGATTCGGTGAAGTTCAGCGAAAGGGCCCGGAGAGTGGGACGATCACGGTCGTCGGACCGGGTGAGGCCCTCGGGGGAAGCATGGACACCCACTCGCGCAGTGCGCCACCGCCCGTGCGGCGGTTCGCTGCGGAGTTGCGTCGGCTGCGCATCACGGCGGGCGACCTGCAGATAAGGACGATCGCCACGCGGGCGCAGTGCAGTCCCGCGACGGTCTCCGAAGCGCTCAACGGGCGGCGCCTGCCCAGCGAGATGGTCACGCGTCGTCTGGTCGCCGTGCTGGGCGGCGACTGGGGTCACTGGCAGGTCCTGTGGCGCGAGGCCAGGACGGAGCTGGACGCGCTGAAACGGGAGGGCCCCGGACTGCCCGCGGAAGCGCTGCACGCCGAGATGGTGCGCTACCCGGACCCGACGTCCTTCTACCGCGCCTCGGCCGACCGCATCCGCTCCGCCCAGCGCGAGATACGGCTCACCTACGTCCGGCTCCACCCTCCCGGTCACTGGGGGGCGGTGGCGGTGGCCGAGTACTACAGCACGGTGCTGCAGTGGGCCCGGGACCACTCCGGTGAGGGCGCCAGCGTGCGACGCATCATCGGCGTTCCCGAGCGCGGCGGCGCTCCGCGGACGGCCTACCTGCAGTGGCTGCTGGAGCATCAGCGGGAGACCGCCGACATCTACGCCTACGAGGCGCGCGTCATGCCCTGGACCGCCTCCTGCGCCTGGCACAACACCGGCCTCGTGGACGACACCGTGACCTTCCTGTCGTTCTCCGGTGCGGGCCGGCAGCAGCTGACGGGCTTCAGCGTCGAGGGGCCCGCCTTCCTGTCGTACTTCGCGGACAGCTTCGACCTGGCGTGGGGCGCGCTGGAGCCGCTGGACTCGTACGTGGCGCGGCACTGCCGATAGCCCTTCGCTCTTTCCCGCTCCCGCTCCCGCTCCCGCTCCGATTGACCCATGTTCCCGCCCGGAAGTGCACCTCTCCCCGGGTCTTTCCCGACCCTACGGTCGAGGCATGACCTGGATCCTCGGCGCGGCGCCCGGCGCCGCTGAGGCGGCCTCCTCGCCGTTCGTCTCCGCGTTCAATCTGTCCATCGCCCTCGGCGCCTTCGCCGGCGGCCTCGCCGTCGACGGCGTCGCGGCCACGAGCGTGCTCTGGATCGGCGCCGTCCTCGTGCTGGCGGCGGCCCGGTTCGCGGTGGGCGGCGCCCGCCGTGCGGCGGGCGTACCGGCCGGGTGACGCCCCCGGGCGGGGCGGGGGCGCGTGGCCGGTGGCGGGCGGCTCAGACGCGGTCGGCCGCGATCAGGACGTACTGGAACGAGCCGTCCCGGTACGACTCGATGAACGCCTCCTCGATGCCGGTGACCAGCGACGACGTGGCCCGCAGCTCCCAGTAGGGCAGCGTGTCCGGGGTCAGGTCGATGACCGTCTGCGGTACGAGGCGGTTGTCGGCCATGGCCCGCAGGTACTCACGGCGGGAGTGGATGTTGCACTCGAAGTGGGCGTTGATCTGGGAGACCCACTTGGACGGCTGGCCGTAGCGCGGGTTCCAGCAGCCGGTGATCGTGACGTACCGGCCGCCCACCCGCAGGAAGCGGGAGTGCTCGGCGAACAGGTCGTGCAGGTCGACGTACATGGACGACTCGTTGTTCCACGAGGCGGCCACGCTGCCCTTCTCGAAGGGCGTGTCGAGCATGTTGCACACGCGGGCGCGCACGTGGTCCTCGATGCGCAGTTCGCGTGCGCGGCCGTTGGCGAAGTCGGCCTGCGCGGAGGAGAGGGTGACGCCCTCGACCGTGCAGCCGAAGCGGTGATGGGCCATGACCATGGAGCCGCCGCGTCCGCAGCCGGCGTCGACGAGGGTGTCCTCGGCGCGGACGGGGCCGAGGTGGTCCAGGAGGAACTCCGCCTGGGCCGACTCGAGCCGGTGCAGTTCGGCGATCAGCTTCTTCTCGTACTCGCTGTGCTCCGGGTCGCCGAGCGCGGCGTGGTCGACGGGGCCGATGCCGTAGTGGTGGTGGTAGAGCCCGTCCACGTCGCCGAGGCGCAGGTTGACCGGCCTCGCCTCGTTGTTCCAGTAACGGGCGATGTCCCCCTGGTAGGGCGTCGCCGGGGCGGGGATGGCCGCGGAGGCGGCGGGGGCCGTTTCGGTGGTCACAGAGATGTCCGTTCCTTACCAGAAGTCGGGCAGGCTGTAGCGGTAGGTGTTGGTGCGGTGCCAGTCGTGGTTGCCGTCGACCCAGGCGGCCACGCCCTTGAGGAAGCGCAGCACGGCGGGCAGGGGGCAGGTGGCGGCCAGGTCGGCCGCGGCGGCCTCGAAGGCGTGCATGAGGTCGTTGTGGATCTCCACGGCCTTCAGGTACGCGTCGCGTGCGGAGAGCCCCTCGCGCTCCGCGAGCACCACCGGGAGGTTCAGGTGGCGGCCGGGGCTGTCGAGTTCCTTGGTGTACGAGTAGAGGTCGTTGACGATGGTCGTCGCGTTGCCGGCGAGGGCGATGACCCGCTGCATGTCCGGCCGGGCGTGGGCGTCCGCGGGCAGTTCGTAGCCGCCGACGGTGTCGGTGATGGTGGGGCAGGGGCGGAAGTTGTTGAACTGGCGCATCGCCAGGTACTCCCACACCTCCGGTACGTGACCGGTCTCCGCCCAGGCCGCCTCGGCCAGGTAGCCCATGTGCAGACGGGCCATGTCGTGGCGGTAGCGGTCCGCCTGGGAGGGCGTGGCCGCGTGCACGAAGTGGTCCATCGCGCTGCGGTACGCCCGGCGCGGGGCGTCGGAGCCGAGCGACTCCTGCCACGCCGGCGCGTACTCCGGGGTGGTGTGGAGGTGGTCCAGCGCGGTGTGGGCCAGGAGGAGCCGGCCGCCGAGGCCCACGGGCGAGCCTCCGTGGTCCTCGCAGTAGCAGTCGTCCACGGCGTTCTCCGCGACCATCAGCCGGGTCGCCAGCATCAGGTGGTCGACCGTGGGGGCGTCGGGGTGGCAACCGACCATGTAGCGGCCCACGGAGAAGCCGTCGAACTGGCCCTCCCACTCGTCGGGGTAGAGCTGGACCTCGTCTTCCGCCCAGCGCTTGATCCGGCGGCTGACCTCCTCGACGCGTACGGGGTCGGGCTCGGGGACGGGGTGGTGGTAGAGGCCGGGGACGGCTCGGCCTTCGGCGGGTGGGCGGGGTGAGGTCTGCGGGGCCGGCGGAAGGGGTGGCGGTTCGAGGAGGCGGGCGAGGGAGAGGGAGGCCGTGCCCAGGCCGGTGGGTCCGCCGAGGGCCCGCCGTGGAGCCTGGGGGGCGGCGAGGACAAGGGCGGGGGCTGCAGACGCCGCCGACGCAGTGGGTACGACCGCTACGGCCGGTGCGCCTGGACCCGCCGCCGGTGCTGCTGGTACAGCGGGGCCCCCCACCGGGCGCGACGGTGCGATCGGGGGATGCGGGGCCGTCGGGAGGGCGAAGGTTCTCGGCGTGGCAGCGGCCGGCGGGGCAGCGGCCGGCGGGGAAACGACGTCCGGCGTACGGGCATCCGGCGCGGGGCCGCCGGGTGCGGTGACGTTCGGTGTCGTGACGGCCCTGCTGGACCGCTGCCCGGGGATGAACGGTCCGGGGGACCCGGGTACGGGCATCCGTAGCTCCTTGCTCCAGTGGGGGTGGGCGCTCCTTGCTGACGCGCGGGACGCTGACGCGCGGGTCGTTGCCGCGCGGGCGGGGGACGTCGATCGCCCCGGGGACCGGGCCCTCAGTCCCGCCTGCGGCCGATCTGCACGTTCTCCATCACGCCGAGCGCGTCGGGCACGAGCACCGCGGCGGAGTAGTACGTGCTGACGAGATAGGAGATGACCGCCTGCTCGTTGATGCCCATGAAGCGCACGGACAGGCCCGGCTCGTACTCGTCCGGCAGGCCGGTCTGCCGCAGGCCCACGACGCCCTGGTTGTCCTCGCCCGTACGCATCGCGATGATGGAGCTGGTCTGCTCCTTGCTGATCGGGATCTTGTTGCAGGGCAGGATGGGGACCCCGCGCCAGGCCGGGACGGACTGTCCGCCGAGGTCGACGTGGTCGGGGTAGAGGCCCGCGGCGTTGAACCCGCGACCGATCGCGGCGATCGTCCTCGGGTGGGCGAGGAAGAACTTGGTGCCCCGGCGGCGGGAGAGCAGTTCGTCCATGTCGTCCGGGGTCGGCGGGCCGGAGTGGGTCTGGATGCGCTGCTTGAAGTCGGCGTTGTGGAGCAGGCCGAACTCGCGGTTGTTGATCAGCTCGTGCTCCTGGCGCTCACGCAACGCCTCGATGGTGAGCCGCAGTTGTTCCTCGGTCTGGTTCATCGGCCCGTTGTAGAGGTCGGCGACCCGGGTGTGGACCCGCAGGACGGTCTGCGCGACGGAGAGTTCGTACTCGCGCGGATTGAGCTCGTAGTCGACGAAGGCGGTCGGCAGTTCGGCCTCGCCGACGTGGCCGGCCGACATGGCGATCTCGGCCTCGCCGTACTTGTTCTGGCGCTGCCGCGTGACGGAGCTGAACTCCTCGATGTGGGCCCGGAGGCTGGGCGCGGAGTCCCGTACGGCGGCGAAGTCGGCGCGGGAGAGGGTGAGAAGGGTGCCGGCGGTTTCGGCGGTGACCGTGTAGTCGTGGCGGGCGTCGGCGTCCAGGAGGGCGTTCTCGCCGAAGTGGTCGCCGTCCGCGAGTACCGCGATGGTGATCTCGTCGCCGTACTTGCCGTCGGAGGTCTGGGTGACGCGGCCGTGGGCGATCATGTGGATGCGGTCCGCCGGGGCGCCGCGTTCGACGAGCACCTCGCCGGCCGAGAAGTCGCGCTGCGTGCAGCGGCCGGCGAGGGCGGTGAGGACGTCGACATCGTCGAGCCCTCGCAGCAGGGCCAGTTCGCCGAGTTCGCGGGGGATCACCCGGACCGTGGCGCCCTCCTGGACGAACTCGATGCGGCCGTCGCCGACCGTGTGGCGCAGCCGTCGGTTGACCCGGTAGGCGCCGCCCTTGGTCTCGACCCAGGGCAGCATCCGCAGCAGCCAGCGGGAGCTGATCTCCTGCATCTGCGGTGCGGACTTGGTGGTGGTGGCGAGGTTGCGGGCGGCGGCGGTGCTCAGGGACTGCTGGGGCGTCTGGGGCGCGGCGGGCGTCTCGGGGCTGCTGTCGACGGTCATCGGGGTGAGTCTCTCCTTGTGTGACGGGGCGGTCGGCGCACACGGGACGGGTGTGCCGACGGCGAGACAGGGAGGAGTGAGAAATGAGGAACGGCGAGAACTGAGGAAGGGGAAATGAGGAATGGGCGGTGGTGCATGGGCGTGGAATGCGTCGGATCACGGCGATCCGTCCACGGGGAGGAAGCTAACGGCCGGTCGGGACGCGGTTGCCGCAGACGGCGAACGCTTCCTCCGAAGCGGTGACAATCATTTGAACAGGGTTTATCGGCCCCATGAGTGTTATCGCGCCATCCTTTGCCGGACCTGCCGGACCGCAGAGGCCGGCGACCACCCCTGACGGCCGGCTGCCCCTTCCGCGATCACCCATAATCAGGCCAAAGTCCGCGCACTGCTCAGCTGTGCCGCTGCGAGGAGGACAGGGCGATGACGGAACGAACGGGCCGGGTGGTCTGCGACATCACGGTCTCCGTCGACGGGTACTCGGCCGGCCTCCATCAGACGGGGGAGCGGCCGTTCGGCGACGACGGCGGCGACGGCACCGGGGCCGGACTGCACGCCTGGATGTTCGACACTCCCGAGGAGAACCGGGAGGAGATCGACCGGCTCGGAGCCGCGGGCGCCTTCATCATGGGCCGCAACATGTTCGGACCGGTGCGCGGGGCGTGGGACCGGCCGTGGAACGGCTGGTGGGGCGAGGACCCGCCCTTCCACGCGCCGGTGTTCGTGCTCACCCACCATGCGCGCGAGCCGCAGCCGATGGCCGGCGGGACCACCTTCCACTTCGTCACCGACGGCATCGAGGCGGCCCTGGACCGGGCCCGCGCGGCGGCCGGCGACCGCGACGTCGCGGTCCAGGGCGGCGCGACCACCGTCAACCAGTACCTCGCCGCCGGCCTGATCGACGAACTGCGGCTGCACATCGCCCCCCTCACCCTCGGGGCGGGCACCCGGCTCTTCGAGGGCGTCCCCCCACTGCGGCTGGAGCAGATCGGCTCACGCCCGGCGAGCCTGGTGACGCACGTGACGTACCGGGTGCTGTCCTGAGACGCACGGTCGACGGCCGCGTGCGACACCACTGACACGCCTGGCACACCGCATGTGACGCAGGTCACCGGAAGTCGGGAGTGGGGGGCGACAGCTCATTGAGGTGAGCACTCATCTGCGTACCCGGGTACGGGCCGGGGAATCGGGCGCGTTCGCGGAGCTCTTCGACAGCTACGCCCGCGCGGTCTACAACCATGCCTTCCGGCTCACCGCCGACTGGTCGGTGGCCGAGGACGTGATGGCCGCGACCTTCATGGAGGCGTGGCGGTTGCGGGAGCGGGTCGATCCCGAAGGGGGGTCGCTACGGCCCTGGTTGCTGGGGATCGCGACCAACACGGCGCGCAACCAGTACCGGTCCGACCGGCGTTACCGCGCCGCCGCCCAGGCCGCCGCCGCTGCCGGGCTGTCGGTGCCCGACCATGCCGACGAGGTGGCCGGCCGGGTCGACGACCGGCGTCGGCTCGCGGGCGCGCTCGCCGCGCTCGCCGCGCTGCGCCGTCCGGAGCGGGAGGTGATCGCGCTCTGTCTCGGAGAGGGCCTGGACTACGAGGCCGCCGCCGAGGCCCTCGGGATTCCCGTCGGGACCGTCGCCTCGCGGTTGTCCCGGGCGCGGAAGAAGCTGCGGAAGATCACCGAGGCGGCGGAGCGGTCCGGTGAAGAAGTCGCGCGGGAACGGGAAGGGTCGCGGGCCGGGCGACAGGTAAGAGGCGATCACGTCCACGCGATCCGGCCCGCACAGGAAGGAAACCGATGACCGCGAACACGTCCCGGCAGAACCCGGCCGAGTGGGACGAGAGCGCCCAGCTCCTGTCCCGGACCGCGCGGGACCTGCCACCGGGCCGCCACCAGTTCCACAAGGAGCGTTTGATGGCCCAGATCCAGCAGGACCAGCGCATACAGCACGACCACGGGATCGTCCCGGCCCCGCGGCGGCGGTCGTTCCGGCTGCCCCGGCCCGCCGTGACGCTGCCCGCCCTGGCGGCCGTCGTCGCCGGAGCCGTCGTCGCCGGGGTCGCGCTGGTCGACGGCGGCGGCGCCCGCGACGGGCTCGCCACCGGACCCGCCCTCACCACCGAGCTCGGCGCGGTCGACAGCAAGGGCGCGTCCCGGCTGCTCGACCGGATCTCGCTGGCCGCGGCCGACGGGGCGCACCCGGAGGTCGGGCCCGGCCAGTACGTCTACATCGAGTCCAAGACCGCCGACACCTTCCTGCGCACGGAGGACGGCGAGACCACGCTGGCCAGTCACGAGCTGCACCGCCGGCAGATCTGGCAGTCCGCCGACGGCACCAAGGGGTGGCTCGTCGACCCCTCCGTCAACGACAGCCCCGAGGGCGAGACCCTCAGCCTCCCCGACGAGCAGAGCAACATCCCCAGGGCCTCGCTGAACAGTCCCTCGTACGACTATCTCGCCCGGCTCACCACCGACCCCGACGAGCTGCTGGAGAAGATCTACGACGAGACCGCGGGGCACGGGAACTCCCCCGACCAGCAGGCCTTCACCACCATCGGCGACCTGCTCGGCGAAACGTACCCGCCCGCCGAGCTGTACTCGGCGCTGTTCAAGGCAGCCGCCAGGATTCCCGGCGTGGTGGTCGTGGACGACGCGGTGGACGCGGTCGGGCGGCGCGGTGTCGCGGTGGCCCGGCTGGACGAGACCAGCGGCGCGCGCGAGGAGTGGATCTTCGACAAGAAGACCCATGTCTTCCTCGGCGAGCGGAGTGTCCAGGTCGAGCGGCTCAACGGGCCCGAGGCCCTGATCGAGCCCGGCACGGTGAACTACACCAGCGCCATCCTCACCCGCGCCGTCGTCGACGGGATCAAGGAGACGCCGAGCCCGGTGCCGACCTCCGCGGGATAGCGGGACAGCCAGGGCCGCCGGGACGCCGGGACGCCGGGACCGCGAGACGCCGGGACGCCGGGACCGCGAGACGCCGGGACGCCGGGACCGCGAGACGCCGGGACCGCGGGACGGCGGGATAATCGGCGCATGGCCACTTCGACCGCCGTCCACCGCCTGGCGGTCGACGTCCTGGAACTCGGGGCGCCGTACCCGCTCGCCCTCGCCGGCGGGCGGGCGGCGCTGGTCCACGGCCTGCTGTCCCGCGCCGGTGACGGGCTGTGCGTCGCCACCGAGAGCGCCGTCCGGATGGAGCTGATCGCCGCCGCGCTCGTCACCGGGCTGACGGAGCGGGGCTGGGCCGTCCGGGTGCGGCCGGCGGCCGGCCCGCTCGCCGTACGGCTGCTCGCCGCCGGGCCGGACATCACCGGCGAGCGGGACGAGGAGTGCGTGGTGGACGTGGTCAAGGAGGTGCTCTGGCGGCCTCTCACGGCCTCCGAGGCCGGGCCGGTGCTGTCCGTCGAGGATCTCGTGGGCATCGCGGTGCGGGATCTGGCGGATCGCGGTCTGGCGCGGGACCTGGTCGTCGTACGGGCCGCCGCTCGCGCGCACTGGAGCCTTCCCGAGCTGGAGGAGCTGGGGCACCGGCACGCTCCCGAGGTCTTCGACCTCGCGGATCTGCGGGCCCGGCTGGAGGCCGTGGAGCTGGTCGACGATCACGCCTTCCTGCGTTGCGGGCTGGACGACACGGAGGTCGGCGAGCTGCGGCGGTGGGTGCAGGAGTGGGCCGACGACATCGGGGAGCGGCTGCTGGAGGCGGGGGCGCCGGAGGACGAGTGACGGTCGCCGGGCGACCTGTGGGCCGGCGGATGGGAGGGTGCGGCCTCGGGTGACGGGCGGCGCGCCGTTAGCATCCGGGGCATGACGACTTCGGAGAACACCGGAACCGGTTCCCCCCTCGATGTCGAGATCGGCGCCCTCCAGGGCGGTGCCGCCGATCTCGCGCAGTACGCCGGGAAGGTCGTGCTGGTCGTGAACGTGGCGTCCAAGTGCGGGCTGACCCCGCAGTACGCCGGGCTGGAGCGGCTCCACAAGCGGTACGCCGCCCAGGGCTTCACTGTGCTCGGCGTGCCGTGCAACCAGTTCCTCGGGCAGGAGCCGGGCACCGCCGAGGAGATCGCCGAGTTCTGCTCGGCGACGTACGGCGTGACCTTCCCGCTGACCGAGAAGGTCGAGGTCAACGGGGCCGGGCGGCACCCGCTGTACGAGCGGCTCGTCGGGTTCGAGGACGCCGAGGGGCACAGCGGGGACATCCGCTGGAACTTCGAGAAGTTCCTGATCGGCAAGGACGGGGCGGTCGTCGCCCGGTTCTCGCCGCAGACCGAGCCCGAGTCGGCCGAGGTCGTGGGCGCCGTCGAGCGGCACCTCGCCGCCTGACCCTGACCCGTGCCTTGGCCGTGGCCTGGGCTGGTGCCTGGCCTCGGCCCTGGCTCTGGGGCGGGGCCGAGCGTTTCCGTCACCGGGCGACAGGCGCCCGGTGACGGGACCGCGCCGGGACGGAGCGACGGCGCCGGGATGAAGCCGAGCCCCCTCGGCAAGGACGGCGTGCTCGACGAGAGGGCTCTTCACTGTGGTGCGTATGCAGTTGTGGATGCGTATGCAGTTGTGGATGCGTATGCAGTTGTGGGGGTCTTTCGTCGCATCAGTGGTGGTCGAGAGCGCTCCTGCCGACCTCCGTCACGAAGGCGTTCCACGAGTGCGCGGGGAAGGACAGGGTGGGACCCTCGGTGACCTTGGAGTCCCGTACCGCCATGGCGGCGACGACCGTCGACCTGATCTCGACACAAGCGCCGTTGCCGGTGGAGTACGAGGACTTGGTCCAGGTGTCCGTGACGCCCTGACGAATTGCCATTTCTGCTCCGGATTGCCAGTTGGGGGGTTGCTGTCACCGCACGGGTCCGTTCCGCGGACCTCGGGGCGGTTTGCGCCAACGTGTTGCGCGATGGCGTGATCGACGTTACTCGCCAACCTGGCTGACCGACGCGGTCGTTCACTCGACCGGATGGCATATTCCAGTGAAGTCTTCCGCCCCGGCCGGGTCACGGTGTACCGTGCCGCGCCTCCCCGGTCCGGGACCGGCCGTCCGGCGGACAGTGGGTCATCCGGTGTACTCGGCGTACTCCTTCGCGACCTTGGAGATGTACTCGCGGGACTGCTCCACGTTCAGCGCCTGCGCCCTCAAGTGCTCGTACATCACGCTGTACTTCTGCACGTCGTTGGGCTTCTCGAGGTACAGGTCGCTGGTGACGCCCTCGATGTAGACGACGCTGGAGTCGGTCGCGTCGGGGAACTCCAGGATCGCGTACTGGCCGTTCAGGCCGGGGTGCGAGCCCAGCTCGAAGGGGATCACCTGCACGGTGACGTGCGGCAGTTGGGACTGCTCGATCAGGAACTCCAGCTGATCCCGCATCAGGGAGCGGTTGCCGACGATGCGGCGCAGGGCGGCCTCGTCCAGGACGCTCCACAGGCGCAGCGGGTTGTCGGCGGTCGTGATCCGTTCCTGGCGGCGCATGCGCACCTGGACGCGCTTCTCGATGTCGGCCGGGGCGGTCTCCGGCAGGGCGCCGGTGATGAGCGCCTCCGCGTACTGCCGGGTCTGCAACAGGCCGGGCACCACCTGGGGGTCGTACACCCGCAGGCTCGCGGCGTCCGTCTCCAGGCCGATGTAGACGCTGTACGGGATGTCGCCGAAGGAGTGCCACCAGCCCTGCTGGCGCGAGTCCTTGGCCATCTGCATCAGCGACTCCACGACGCGGTGGTCCTCCACCTCGTAGACGCCGCACAGGTCGCGGACGTCGCGCTGGCTGATGCTGCGCCGCCCGTTCTCCAGACGGCTGATCTTCGACTGGGACACCAGCAGCCGGTCGGCGACCTCCTCGGCCGTCATGCCCTTGAGTTCGCGCAGCCGGCGCAGCTCCTGGCCCAGCCGGCGCCGCCTGACGGTGGGATTGACGTTGGACGCCACGGGACGTGCACCTCCGGCTGCGAGCCTCGACTTGCAACTATGCGTATCTGCTTCTGAGCAGATTGCCACCAAGGTGCTTGCCGCCGCTGGGAAACGGCGGATATGCGGCCCGCGCGGGCCCGATTCACACATGCGTCCGCGCGGGGCGGCGGGTCCGTCGGTCGTCCGGACGACGGTTCCCGTCACCCCGCGCGGTCGCTGCGGCTCCCGAACCGGGTCTTTGGGGACTCGCTGTTGGGGACTGGCCGTGTGCGGCTTTGCGGTTGTGCAGCTGTAGGTGTGCTGCGGTGTGCTGCTTCTCGTTGAGCGTGGCGCCGGGTGTTGCCATGGTGCGTGGTGCTCGCGGTCTTGCGGTGTCGTGGCTGTGTCGTGGGACTGCGGCTCAGTGGGCCACGGCACGCGCCATCGAACCGTGGTGCGGTTGCGCCGGAACGCCCCTGGCGGGCTCTCCGGCCGACCGCGCTCCGGCGGTCTGCCTGCCGCCCGGTGGGGCCGCCGCCTGGCTGCGACGCGGCTGGGCCGCGACGCCGTTCTGGACGTCCATCACGGCGTGCGCCACGAGGCCGCCCATCGGGTCGTGCCTGATGAGGTCCCGCAGCCGGGAGCGGGACGAGCGTCCCTCGTTGCCCGGATACAGGTGCTTGCCGAGTCCGACCGCGTGGGCCAGTGCGGCGAGCGCCGCGGTCCGCGGGTCCGGCGGTACGCCGGTGCGGATCGCGGAGTCCAGCCGGGCCTTGATCTCCCGGCTGATCTCGGTGTCCGTCGCCTGGTAACGAGTCGTCGGCAGCACCCCGCACATCTGGCCGGCCACCGCGGCGACCATGCCGCAGCGCTCCAGATGCGAGAGGTAGGTCTGACGCAGCCCCAATCTCGGCCCGCCGATCCAGTGGACGGCACGCACCGGAGCGCCGCGCCTTCGCAGCAACTCCAACGCGCAGTCCAATGTCGGATCACCTGTCGGCCGTGGTACAACCACGGCGATACGATCCCCGTCTGGGGCTATCCGTCCGGCCAGCGCCAGCTCCACTAGCTGTGCTCCGGCCAGACCGAGGTCGAGCGACTGCGGCTGTGCAGTGGTACCCGTGGCCGGGTCCAGTGCCAGCAGCAGAAGCTCCTCCGGAAGTGTTCTGCGGCTCCTGCCCATCCATGCCTCCCCGCGTGGATGAATGACAGGGTGACCCCTCTCACAATGGTCTGTCGAGGGTGCGTGACCAGTTCGTAGTGGAACCAGTAGGTATGTCGTTCTCGTCTACCGCTTGTGTTCAGCCCGCACACAGGACACTGGTACATGGTTCGGACAGCGCGGGCAGCGGGGTCCGGGCAGTGGTTCACGGTCCGGTCGAGGGTCGGTTTCACGGTTCGGTACGCGCACGGAGACGTGCGGCATGGAGGAGGCATCGGTGGCGGGCGAGTCCCCCGACAGGTCGAAGCAGCGCGAGTCGTCACAGGAGCCGACGCCGGGGAGCGCGAGTCCGGTTCCCGAGGCGCGTGACCCCCGGCTCGCCCTGCGCTCCACGGGGTGGGCGGCGAAGAACGGCGCCGCGGGCGACGAGCGGTTGCGTGCCGCGGTGGCGGCGTGGGTGACGACGGCGGACTCCGGCGACCGTGCCGGGACCGGGACGGACTCCGATGACGAGGGCGCCGCTTCCGGACCGGAGTCCTCCGGCGCGAAGGGATCGGAGTCCTCCGGTACGAAGGGCGCCGAGGAGGGGCCTGGGCGGGCTTCTGCGGGTGTTCCCGCCGACGCGGCCGGAGAGGGGGCCGAGGAGGCCGTCGCGGCTGCCGAGGAGGCCAGGGAGGCCGCGGACGGGGCTGCGGCGGAGGCCGACGCCGCAAAGGAGGCCGCGGACGGGGCTGCGGCGGAGGCCGACGCCGCGAAGGAGGCCGCGGACGGGTCCGCGGCCGCGGGCGCGGTGGCCGACGGCGGCGCGGTCGGCGACGGCGGCCACCACGGCGACGAGACCGGCGCCGGGCGGACCGACGACGGTGACGCCTCCCCGGCGGATGCGGGTGCCCCTGATGCCGGTGACCCCGGTGCCGGTGCCGCGGACGCCGGTGACGCCGTGGCCGCCGACGACGACCCGGCGGCCGAAGCCGACGCCGAGGCGAGCGCCGCCACGCCCGGCGCCGGTGACGGGACGGAAGCCGGCACCGCGGCCGCAGGGCCGGCCGGCGACGCCCCGGCGGACGCCGACGAGGCCGCCGCCGAGAACGCCTCCGTGCCGGGCGCCCGCAGCGAGGGCGACGTCTCCGCCACGCCGCACGACGCGCCCGACGCCCCGCCCGCCGGCGACCACCCCACCGCCGTCTTCCGCGCTCCCCGGCCGAAGCCCGCCGTCGATCAGCCCACCACCATGCTGAAGCTCGGCGACGTCAGGAAGCCGGAGCCGAAGCCCGAGTCGGAGCCGACGGAGCCGAAGTCCGACCAGGACCCGGACGACGCGACCCCCGAGTCGAAGCCGGCGGCGAAGCCGGAAGCCGACGGGGAACCGGCGACGGACCGCAAGCCGACGACGGACCGCAAGCCGGCAACGGACCCAGAGCCCGAGCCCGAGCCGAAGCCCACCCCGGCCCCGGCCCCAGGCCCTGCTCCCACCCTCGACCGCACCAGCAAGTTCGTAGCCCTCAAGCCCCTCGACACCCCCGAGACCCGCACGCCCCCCCGTTCCGCGGAGGGCCCCCGAGGCTCGGGCACCGGCGCCGGCACGGGCACCGCCGCCCCCGCCGACGCCACCGCCGTAGTCCCCCAGATCGGCCCCGAGCGGACCACGCAGCAGCCGTTGCCGCCCAAGCCACCGCTCGATCTGCTGGCCGAGCTGACCAACACCCCGCCCCCGCCGCAGACGCCCCTGCGCACCGCGCTGCGGCGGATCAAGATCTGGACGCCGCTCGTCGTGCTGCTCGCGATCGTGTTTGCGATCGTGCAGGCCGTTCGGCCACTGCCCACGCCCACCCTGGAGCTGACCGCCGAGGACTCCTACACCTTCGACGGCGACCGCGTCGACCTGCCGTGGCCCAGCGAGGGGCAGGGCGCGATGGACGTGGCCGGGATCGGGACGATGGGCGGCTTCGGGGAGCAGAAGCCCGTCGCCATCGGGTCGGTCGCCAAGGCGATGACGGCCTACCTCATCCTCAAGGAGCACCCGCTGAAGCCGGGTGAGGAGGGGCCGAAGATCGAGGTCGACGCGCTGGCCGAGAAGGAGGGCGGCTACGACCAGCAGGGCGAGTCGACGCTCAACACCGTCAAGGAGGGCGACACGCTGACCGTGCGCCAGGCGGTCGCGGCCATCATGATCCCGTCGGCGAACAACATCGCCCGGTTGCTGGCACGCTGGGACGCGGGCTCCCAGGAGGCGTTCGTGAAGAAGATGAACGACGCCGCCAAGGACCTGGGCATGAAGAACACGACGTACACCGACCCCTCGGGTCTAGAGGAGACGACGGTCTCCACGGCCGTGGACCAGGTGAAGCTCGGCAACGAGCTGGTGCGGATGCCGGCGCTGGTGGAGATCACCAAGCTGCCCGAGTGGGTCGACCCGTCCGGCAAGAAGTGGCGCAACTGGAACGCCCTCGTCCCTTACGACGGCGCGATCGGCATCAAGACCGGCACCACCACCGCGGCCGGCGGCAACCTGCTGTTCGCCGCGGTCAAGGAGGTCGGCGGCGAGTCGGTCACCGTGGTCGGCGCGATCCTCGGGCAGCACACGCCGCCGATCATCGACACCGTCAACGCGGTCAGCCGTACGGCGATGATCGGCGCGCAGGAGGCGCTGGAGTCGGCGAAGGTCCTGAAGAAGGGTGACGTCGTCGGGTACGTGGACGACGGTCTGGGCGGCCGTACGCCCGTGGTCGTGACGGAGGACGTCGCGGCGGTCGGCTGGCCGGGGCTGAAGGTGGAGCTGTCCTTCGTCTCGGACGAGGTCCCGCACACGGCGAAGGCCGGGACCAAGGTGGCCACGCTCACCGTGGGCGACGGCAGCGGCGGCGCGGTCGAGGTGCCGGTCGCCCTCCAGTCGGACCTCGCCGAGCCGGGCTTCGCCGACCGTCTCACCCGCGTCGCCTGACCGGTGGGGCGGCCTGCCGCCCCACCGTCCCGCACACCCGCCACGCACCCCGCCGGACGGCCCCCACCCGGAGCGCCGCCCGGCGGGGTGCGTGCTAGCGTCACGAATCGGGACAGGCCGCCCGCCTGCGCGAACCGGACGGAAATCGGACGGAAACCACGGGTCGCATGGCCGAAAACCGGCGGCGAACGGCAGGCGCGGCGGGAACACGTCCCTGAACACACGTATTGGGGACACGGGGAGTGCCGACAGGTGGCGACTGCGGAGCCGACACGCACCGACGACACGGGTCCGGACGCGGAGACCGAGGCCGGCCCTCGAATACGCGTACCCGAGTCCCCCGGACGCCGGTCCCTGCGTGAGCGCCCGACCCGGCACCCCGTCCTCTTCGTCACCGCCGTCGCGGGTGTGCTGCACATCGTGTGGTTCTTCACGTTCGCGAACAGCGGCGGCGACCTCGCGGCGCAGGACGCCTGGGCCGAGTTCGTCGGCCGGCATCCCGACTCGGCGTACAACTTCGCCTGGTACGGCGGCATCCACCCGGTGTCGTACAGCGTGGTGTCGCCGTATCTGATGTCGGTCCTCGGCGTCCGGACGACGATGATGATCGCGGGGACGGTGTCGGCGGGGCTGCTGACGCTGGTGCTGATCCGCAGCCGGGCGGTGCGGGAGCCGCTGTGGCCCGCGCTGGCGGGTGTGTTCGCGCTGCTGTGCAACGCGGCCTCGGGCCGGGTGACGTTCGGTCTGGGCACGGTGTTCGCGCTGGGGGCGGTGGCCGTCGTGTTCTGCTGGCCGCACCGCTGGCGGCACAAGCGGTGGGCGAAGGCGCTGTGCGCGGCGCCGCTGGCCGCGCTGGCGACGATGGGCTCGCCGGTGGCGGGCCTGTTCGTGGGTCTGGTGGCGGTGGCGCTGTTCCTGCAGAAGCGCCGGCCGGGCGCGTGGGCGCTGGGGCTCGGGCCGGCCGCGGTGGTGGCGGTGTCGGCGTGGGCGTTCCCGTTCTCCGGCACCCAGCCGATGTCGTTCGGGTCGGCGGCGCTGCCGTTGCTGTACTCGGTCCTGATCTTCCTGCTGGTCCCGCCGGCGTGGAGGACGGTGCGCATCACGGCGGCCGTGTACCTGCTGTCCGTGCTGCTGGTGTGGCTGATCAGCTCGCCGATCGGCTCGAACATCACCCGGCTGCCGATGCTGTTCGCCGGCGTCGCGCTGCTGGCGGCGCTGCCGTTCACGGCGCCGCGGTCGCGCAAGTGGTACGCGATCGTGCTGGCCTTCGCCGGATTCACCGGGTGGATCGGCTTCAAGTCCGTCGACGACGTCGTGCACACCACTCCGCGGGCGGCGTGGGCGCGCGAGCTGGCGCCGCTGGTGAACGAGTTGCAGGAGGTCGGTGCCGACAAGGGCCGCGTCGAGGTGGTCCCGGCCCGCTCGCACCGCGAGGCCTCCGCGCTGGAGACGTATGTCTATCTGGCCCGCGGCTGGAACCGCCAGGCCGACATGAAGCGCAACCCGCTGTTCTACGACGACACCCTGAACTCGGCGAACTACCACGAATGGCTCAAGCGGTGGGCGGTGCACTACGTGGTGCTGCCCAAGGACGAGCCGGACGGCGACGGCGGCGAGCGGGAGCGGGAGCTGGTGCAGCGCGGGCTGCCGTATCTGCGGCAGATCTGGGGCGACGCGAACTGGCAGCTGTTCGCCGTGGACGATCCGACCCCGCTGGCCGATCCGCCCGCGACCGTGGAGCGCGCCGCGCAGGACGGGATGACGCTGCGGGTGCGGGAGCCGGGCCGGGTGCTGATCCGGGTGCCGTACTCGCCCTGGCTCAAGCTGGTCGACGCCGACGGCGAGGGCGTCGAGCCGCCGCGGGAGACGGAGGCCTCCAGGAACCGGCCGGAGGGCATGCCGAAGACGTACGAGAACGTCAGCGGCTGTCTGACGGAGACGGAGGAGGACGCGAAGGGCGACCGGTGGACGGTGCTCGTCGCGCCGCGCGCCGGGACGTACCACCTGGCGTCGCCGTACGAGCTGCCGCGCGGGACGCCCTGCCCGGAGGAACTGCGCTAGGCCGCAGGCCGCCCTCTCGCCCTCGCGCGCACTCTTCCGCCGTTCTCCGCACTGCCTTCCACCGTCCTCCGCACTCTCTCCCCCGCCCGGTTTCCGTCGCTTTCCGCCACCTTGCGCGCGCCCTCTCGCGCCTTCCCCGCGACTCCTCCCCACCACCCATCCACCCCGCCTCAGTTCATAAATCTGAACCGAAGTCATCACCCAGAACTATTTTACCCGCTCTTGACCTTCCTCTTCCTTGTCGCGCCCGCACCACCGCACCCACGATGAGCGGGCACTTCGCGGCCTGGCTCGCCCTTCTCCCGCTCACGCGAAGTGTCGCGCTGCTGAGCGGAGTTCACAAGGCGGACCCTGGAAGGGGGCACATGAACAGTCTCGACTGGGCCGTGCTCATCGGCTACTTCGGCGTGATGGTCGCGATCGGCATCTGGTCGCACAAACGCGTGGACACCGTGAGCGACTTCTTCACCGCGGGCGGCAAGATGCCCTGGTGGCTGTCGGGCATCTCGCACCACATGTCCGGCTACAGCGCGGTGATGTTCACCGGGTACGCGGGCATCGCCTACACCTACGGCGTGACGTCCTTCGTCACCTGGTCGTTCCCCATCGCGCTGGGCATCGCCATCGGCTCGAAACTGTTCGCGCCGCGCATCAACCGGCTGCGCGGCCGGCTCCATGTGGCGTCCCCGCTCGAATACCTCAAGAACCGCTACAACCTGCCCACCCAGCAGGCGCTCGCCTGGTCGGGCATGCTGCTGAAGATCGTCGACGTCGCGGCGAAATGGGCGGCCATCGCCACCCTGCTCTCCGTGTTCACCGGCGTATCCCTCAACCAGGGCATCCTCATCACCGGTGTGGTCACGGGCATCTACTGCACCATCGGCGGCCTGTGGGCCGACGCGCTGACCGAACTGGGCCAGTTCATCATCCAGTTGCTGGCCGGCGTCGCGATGTTCGTGGCGGTGCTCGTCGAACTCGGCGAGTACGGCGGCTTCTTCGGCGTCTGGGACGAGCCGGCCCTCGACGGCCACGAGAAGCCGCTGGTCGGGCCGTACGGCACCGTGTTCCTGCTGGCGTTCCTGTTCATCAAACTGTTCGAGTACAACGGCGGCATGCTGAACCAGGCCCAGCGGTACATGGCCACGCCCAACCCGAAGGAGGCCGAGCGCTCGGCGCGCCTGTCGGCGATCCTCTGGCTGGTCTGGCCGCTGGTGCTGTTCTTCCCGATGTGGATGTCGCCGCTGCTGGTGGAGTCCCAGAAGCCCGACGGCTCCGACTCCTACGCCCTGATGACCGAACAGCTGCTGCCGCACGGTCTGCTGGGCCTGGTCATCGTCGGCTTCTTCTCGCACACCATGGCCATGTGCTCCTCCGACGCCAACGCCATCGCCGCCGTCTTCACCCGTGACGTGGCGCCGGTGCTGTCGTCCAAGGCGCGGCAGTGGAGCGAGCGTTCGGGCCTGATCGCGGCGCGGCTGACCACCGTCGTCTTCCTGGCGCTGTCCATGGCGGTGGCCACGCAGGTCAACTCGCCGACGTTCAAGGACATCATCACCGTCGTGATCAAGTGGGTGGCCGGTCTGATGGGCCCGATCGCGATCCCGATGATGCTGGGTCTGCTGCGCCAGTTCCGCCGCTCCGGCCCCACGGCGGCGCTCACCAGCTGGGCGGCCGGTCTGCTGGCCTTCTGGCTGGTCAACTACCCGATCCACTGGAACGTCGACGGCGGCGTGCCGCTCCAGTTCCAGGTGTCCATCCCGCTGGCGGTCTCGCTGGTGCTGTACATCGTGATCGGTTACGTGAAGCCGGAGGACACTCCGGAGCGGCTCGCCATCATCGAGCGGCTCAACACCGACGGGGACGACGGCGCGGCGGCCGCCGCGGTGCCGGCGCCGGCGGGCGCGGCGGACGGTGTCGTGGGAACGACGGGCAAGGACTGACCGGGGTCGGTAACCCGGTGCCCCTGGTTCTCCCGGTTCTCCCGTACGGCGTCGGGGCGGTCCCTCCGCGGAGGGGCCGCCCCGGCTGCCGTTGCGGTCGGCGGCGTCGGCGGGTCAGGCGCGCGGGTATCGCGCCAGCCAGGCGGGGGACGCGCCGGCCGGGCCGTGCAGGGCGGGGCCCTGGGTCATCTCCATGGCGAAGTCGTCGGCGAGCTGGAGGATCGTGGGGCGGCCCTCCAGCTCGGCGAGCCAGGCCGGCGGCAGCGTGGTCTCGCCGTGCAGGGCGCCGAGGAGACCGCCGGTCAGGGCGCCGACCGCGGCGGAGGGGCCGCCGTGGTTGACGGCGAGCCGGAGCCCGTGCCGGACGTCCTCGGCGACGAGGGCGCAGTAGACGGCGGCGCCGAGCACGTCGCCGGCGGCGCCGGTGCCGAGGATCTCCTGCACCCGGCCCGGCGTGGGTATCCCCTGCCGCACGGCGCCGAGGGAACGCTGCAGGGCGTCGGAGACGGGCTCGTGGCCGGGCCGGGCGGCGAGCAGGGCGAGGGCCCGCTGCACCGCGGCGTCGAGGCTCTCACCGCAGGCCAGGGCGTGCACGACGACGGCGTACCCGCCCGCCGCCAGGCAGGAGACCGGGTGGCCGTGGGTCTGGGCCGCGCACTCGACGGCGAGCTGGAGGACGAGCTGCGGTTCCCAGCCGACGAGCAGCCCGAACGGCGCGGAACGACCGGCCGCCTCCGGTCCCGTCTCGCCGGGGTTCTTGGGCGCGTCGAGGGTGCCCATGACGTCGTCGCCGAGGCCGAGCAGCAGCGGGCGGGGCGGATTGCGGCGGGCGTACAGCCACTCCTCGCGGGCGAGCCAGCCGTCGTCCTCGCGCCGCTCGTCGGGTCCCCAGTCGTGCTGGGTGGCGATCCAGCGGCGGTAGGCGCGGTGCAGGTCGGTCGGCGGGTGCCAGGCCCCGGTGTCGCGGCGGACCTGGGCGCGGATCAGCCCGTCGACGGAGAACAGGGTGAGCTGGGTGAGGTGGGTGACGGCCCCGCGCCGACCGAACGCGGGCACCGGATCGACGATGCCCTCGGCTCCGTACGCCTCCCGGATGCCGCCGAGGTCCAGCGCGTCGACGGGCGCCCCGAGTGCGTCCCCCACGGCGACGCCGAGGAGTGTGCCCCGCACCCGGCTGCGGAAGTCCTGCTGCTCGGTACGGCCCCAGACGGCGCCGGCAGTCGCACCCACCCAGACCTCCCGGGGCACCGTTCGCTCCTACGACGCTCAGCACTGTATGCGACGGGGTCGCGGGGGGCGCGTGGTTCCGGGTCCGAACCACGGGCGACACGGCCGGCGGGGACGCCCGGGTCCACGGGGCCGAGTCGGGGCGTCGGAGCCCGCGGCGGCGGGAAGAAGCCAGCCATGACTCCCACCGCGCCCCGTCCACTCCCCCTCGCCGCCGCTCTCCTCACCGGGACCGTCGCGCTCTACATGGCCCTCGTCGCGTTCGGGAACATCACCGACTTCGGGACCAATCAGGCGTTCGTCCGGCATGTGCTGGCCATGGACACCACGTTCGAGGACGAGGACCTGATGTGGCGGGCGATCACCAGTGAAGGGCTGCAGGACGCGGCGTACGTGCTGATCATCGTCTGGGAGGCGGTCGCCGCGCTGGTGCTGGTCGCCGGGACCTGGCTGTGGTTCCGGCGGGCCCACGCGCGGGCCCGGCGGGTGTCGACGTACGGGCTGCTGATGGTGATGCTGCTGTTCGGGGCCGGGTTCATCGGGATCGGCGGCGAGTGGTTCGCGATGTGGCAGTCCGAGGACTGGAACGGGCTGGACGCGGCCACGCGGGTGTTCGTGCTCGCGGGCGTGGTGCTGCTCGTGAACCACCTGCCGCTCGGGCGGGACTCCGACGGCTCCGCTACTTGACGACCGTCACCGTCGTCCCGGCCGTCGCGAACTTCCACACCGCCGAGCCGTCCGCCGACCGCATGCGGATGCCGCCCGTCTGCGCGCCGGCCTCGGGCGGCGGGGGCGAGGAGCCGTCCACCGCGCTGGAGAAGGCGATGTTCACGCCGGACTTGGCGGTGAAGTAGACGATGTGCTCGATCGCCACGCCGTCCGACCCCGTCGTCGCCTCGGTGCGCGCGCCGACGGTGTACTTGCCGGGGTCGGGGTCGACCGTGCCCGGCCAGACGGTGAACGTGCGGCGCGTGCTGTCGCTGGCGTCGACCAGCCAGACGCGCCGCTGCCCGAGGGAGTACACGATCCGCCGTCCGGTGCCGGAGTCGTCCGGCACCGCGGCCGGCGGGCGGTCCTTCGGCCTGGCCGACGGTTTCGCGCTCGCGGACGCCGAAGGGGTCGGGCTCGCGACGGCCGTGGGGTGGGGGCCCTGCTCGGCCTGTACGGCCATGACGACGACCGCCGCCACCGCCCCCACGGTCAGGCCGCTCACCCAGGCCCACGAGGGAAGCCGTCGGGCAGGCACGGGCACGCATCTCCTCAGTCTCCGGCCCCCGACACCGGGGGTCGGATCATCGTACTGTGAGCGCCCGGGGCCTCAGTCAAGCACCGGCAGCAGCTCCGGCAGGTGCCCGTCCGACCGCGCCGCGGCCCGCTGCCGTTCCTCCGGGACCTCGCCGTAGAGGGTGGTGCGGGGCTTCGCCGGGCGGCCGGCCGCCGCGGCGATCGCGGTCAGGTCGCGCACCGACTTGTAGGAGCCGTACGACGAGCCGGCCATCCGGGAGATCGTCTCCTCCATCAGCGTGCCGCCGAGGTCGTTCGCGCCGGAGCGGAGCATCTCGGCCGCCCCTTCCGCGCCCAGTTTGACCCAGCTGGTCTGGATGTTGGGGATGTGCGGGTGGAGGAGGAGCCGGGCCATCGCGGTGACCGCGCGGTTGTCGCGGACCGTGGGGCCGGGGCGGGCGATGCCGGCCAGGTAGACGGGCGCGTTGGTGTGGATGAAGGGCAGGGTCACGAACTCCGTGAAGCCGCCGGTGCGTTGCTGGATGCGCGCGAGGGTGCGCAGGTGGCCGAGCCAGTGGCGGGGCTGGTCCACGTGGCCGTACATCATGGTCGAGCTGGAGCGGACGCCCAGGTCGTGGGCGGTCTCGACGACCTCGATCCAGGTGGCGGCGGGCAGTTTGCCCTTGGTGAGGATCCAGCGGACCTCGTCGTCGAGGATCTCGGCGGCCGTGCCGGGGATGGAGTCCAGGCCCGCCTCCTTCGCCGCCGTCAGCCACTCGCGGATCGACAGGCCGGTGCGGGTGGCGCCGTTGACCACCTCCATCGGCGAGAACGCGTGCACGTGCATTCCCGGCACCCGCTCCTTGACCGCCCGCGCGATGTCGAAGTACGCCGTCCCCGGCAGGTCGGGGTGGATGCCGCCCTGCATGCAGACCTCCACCGCGCCCACGTCCCACGCCTGTTGGGCGCGGTCGGCCACCTGGTCGAGGGAGAGGGTGTAGGCGTCGGCGTCGGTGCGGCGCTGGGCGAAGGCGCAGAAGCGGCATCCGGTGTAGCAGACGTTGGTGAAGTTGATGTTCCGGGTGACGATGTAGGTGACGTCGTCGCCGACCGCCGACTTCCGGACGTCGTCGGCCACCTTGCACAGGGCGTCCAGTGCCGGGCCGTCGGCGTGCAGGAGGGCGAGGGCCTCGGCGTCGGTCAGGCGTGCGGGGTCGTCGGCCGCCGTGCGCAGGGCCTGGCGGACGTCCGTGTCGATGCGCTCGGGGACCATGCCGGGGGCGGCGGCCTCGCGCAGGGCGGTCCAGTCGCCGTACACCTCGTCGAAGTCGTCCCGGCGGTCGGTCGTACGGCCCTCGGTGTCGATCGTGGCGTGCAGGTCGGTGCGGCCGGACGCGGTGAACGCCTCGTCCGGCTCCTGCCAGGGCAGGCCGCGCGGCCGGGCGTCCTCGCGGGCCAGCCCCGTCTCCGGGTCGGCGAGCGCCGCGACGTGCGGGCGCAGCCGGGGGTCCAGCCAGGGCTCGCCGCGGCGGACGAACTCCGGGTAGACGCAGAGGCGCTCGCGGAGTGTGAAGC
The DNA here is from genome assembly GCF_040611575.1 of Streptomyces sp. NPDC006610. Lineage (NCBI taxonomy): Bacteria > Bacillati > Actinomycetota > Actinomycetes > Kitasatosporales > Streptomycetaceae > Streptomyces > Streptomyces sp. NPDC006610. Next base: position 170,047 of record NZ_JBEXOP010000012.1, on the reverse strand, counting down.
CCGCCGCGGCGGACCTGGCCGCCAGTTCCTCGATCTGCGGCCAGGGGCGTTCCGGGTTGACGTGGTCGATCGTCAGCGGGGAGACGCCGCCCCAGTCGTCGATGCCCGCGCCGATCAGCCGCTCGTACTCGCCCTCGACCAGGTTCGGCGGGGCCTGGAGGCAGGCGCCGGGGCCCATGATGTGCCGGGCGACGGCCACCGTGGCGACCAACTCGTCCAGTTCCGCGTCGGGCATGCCGCGCATGGCGGTGTCCGGCTTGGCGCGGAAGTTCTGGATGATCAGTTCCTGGATGCCGTGGTAGGCGCGGGCGACCCTGCGCAGCGCGAACAGGGACTCGGCGCGCTCCTCGTACGTCTCCCCGATGCCGATCAGCAGGCCGGAGGTGAAGGGGACGGACGAGCGGCCGGCGTCCTCCAGGACGCGCAGGCGCACGGCGGGCTCCTTGTCCGGCGAGCCGAAGTGCGGGCCGCCGGGCTCCGACCACAGGCGGGTCGCGGTGGTCTCCAGCATCATGCCCATCGAGGGGGCCACGGGCTTGAGCCGCTGGAAGTCGGTCCAGCTCATGACGCCGGGGTTGAGGTGGGGCAGCAGGCCCGTCTCCTCCAGGATGCGGACGGAGACGGCGCGGACGTAGGCGAGGGTGTCGTCGTAGCCGTGCGCGTCGAGCCACTCGCGCGCCTCCGGCCAGCGGTCCTCCGGCTTGTCCCCGAGGGTGATGAGGGCTTCCTTGCAGCCGAGGGCGGCCCCCTTGCGGGCGATGTCCAGCACCTCGTCCGGCGACATGAACATCCCGTGCCCGGCGCGGCGCAGCTTGCCGGGGACGGTGACGAACGTGCAGTAGTGGCACTTGTCCCGGCACAGCCGGGTCAGCGGGAGGAAGACGCTCTTCGAGTACGTGATGACGCCGGGCCGCCCGGCCGCCTCAAGGCCCGCGTCCCGCACCCGGGCGGCGGACGCGGTGAGGTCGTCCAGGGCCTCACCGCGGGCCTGCAGCAGGACCGCGGCCTCGGCGATGTCCAGGGCGACGCCGTCACGGGCGCGTTTGAGGGCGCGACGCAGGGAGTTGTCGGTGGGTCCGGTTCCGGGGGCCGCGGAAGTCGTCATCCTTCGAGCATACGGTCGGGTGATCGGCGGCCCCGGGCTCACCGGCCGGCACGACGGGACGGCACGGGCCACGCCCGCCGCGCCTCGCCGGTGCGGCGCGACCGAACGGACCGCGCCCACCGCGTCCCGTCGGTGGGACGGACCGTCACGGAGACGCGCGTGTCCGCATACGTACCGCGCGGGACGGCCGATGCGCGTACCGACCGGCCGACATCGCGCGCTCCCACGGCCGAGTACGGCCGTGTACAGCCAATTTCCCTGTCTTTCCGCGGCAGTTCACGCGCGTCCGGAAGAGTCGTGGCATGTGTGACGACCACCACGACCACGGCCCCGGCCGCCGCGCCCTCCTCGTGTCGGGCGCCGCCGCCGCGCTGACGTCGGGAAGCGTGACCTTCGCCTCGGCCGCCGACGGCGGCCAGGAGACCCGGACCGTGCGCGGCACGCTGCCGCCCGGCTCCCCCGACTTCGTCTACCTCCCGGTCGAGGTCCCGGCCGGCGTACGGGAGATCAGGGTCGCCTACTCCTACGAGCGGCCCGCCGTCCCGGCCGGCACCCAGGGCAACGCCCTCGACATCGGCATCTTCGACGAACGCGGCACCGGCCTGGGCGGCAAGGGCTTCCGGGGCTGGTCGGGCGGGGCGCGCCGGGAGTTCTTCCTGCGCGCGGACACCGCCACGCCCGGCTATCTGCCGGGACCGGTCCGCGAGGGCACCTGGCACATCGCGCTCGGCCCGTACACCGTGGCCCCGCAGGGGCTGTCGTACGAGATCACCGTCACGCTCGTGTACGGCGAGCCGGCGCCCGCCGTGAGCCCGGTGTACCCGCCGGAGCGGGCGAAGGGGCGGGGCCGGGCCTGGTACCGGGGCGACTGCCATCTGCACTCCTGGTACTCCGACGGCCGGCGCACCCCGGCCGAGATCGGCGCACTCGCGCGGGCGGCCGGGCTCGACTTCATCAACACCTCCGAGCACAACACCCACGCCGGGCACGCGCACTGGGCGGACGTCGCCGGCGACGACCTGCTGGTGATGCTGGGCGAGGAGGTCACCACCCGCAACGGTCACGTCGTCGCCGTCGGCACCGACCCCGGCACCTTCGTGGACTGGCGGTACCGGGCGCGGGACAACCGCTACGGACGGTTCGCCCGGCAGATCCGGCGGGCCGGAGGGCTGGTGGTCCCGGCCCACCCGCACGCCACCTGCATCGGCTGCAACTGGAAGTTCGGGTTCGGCGAGGCCGACGCGGTCGAGGTGTGGAACGGCCCCTACACGGCCGACGACGAGGTGTCCCTGGCCGACTGGGACGGCATGCTGGCAGCGTCCGTGCGCGACGGGCGGGGCTGGATCCCGGCGATGGGCAGCAGCGACGCCCACCGCGACCCGGACGTCGTGGGCCGCCCGCAGACGGTGGTCCTCGCCGACGACCTGACCCGCGAGGCGATCCTCGACGGCATCCGGGCGGGCCGCTCCTACGTCGCCGAGTCGTCGAGCGTGGTGCTGTCCTTCACGGCGGCCGGCGGGCGCGGCCGGCACGCGGGCATCGGCGAGCGGCTCGACGTCGCGGCGGACGCCCCGGTGACCGTCCGCCTGGAGGTCGTGGGCGCGCCGCGGTGCGTCGTCCGGCTCGTCACCGACCAGGGGGTGCTGCACACCGCCGGGCCGCTGCCGGAGTCCGGGGACGGCGTGGTGGAGTGGCGTACGACGCCCGCCTACGCGGCGTACGTGCGCGCGGAGGTCCGCCACGAGGCCCCGGCCGGACCGCTGCCCGGGCCGCCGGCGGCGTTCACCAACCCGATCTTCCTGGGCCGCGGCGCGGACCGAACCGCCGCCGGCGCGCGCTGAGACTCCGCCGGTGGGCACGAAGCTCCCGTCGACGCGCCCGGAGCTCCCGTCGACGCGCACGGAAACCCCGTCGGCCGCCGCGCCCTCCGATTGTTCGACTCTGTCCGGAAGTGAGCGGAGAAGGTGTGGAGGTCGTGTGGAACACCGTTTGTTGGCTTGTGATCGGCGTCTCCCGCGGCTGACGCGTCCGGCATCGACAGGGCAAACTGACAGGGTTGCTCAGGGTGTCTAGGGGGACGGTGCGATGGACGGGGTACCGCGAGTGCCGGCACAGAGGCGCTCGGCCGCGGGCACGGACGCGGACGCGGTGGTGGGCGCCGCGCCGGGCGCGCTGCGCTTCGGTGTGCTCGGACCGGTGCGGGCCTGGCGCGGAGAGGAGCCGCTGAACACCGGCTCCCCCCAGCAACGCGCTCTGCTGGCGGCCCTGTTGCTGCGCGAGGGGCGGACCGCGACGGCGGCGGAGCTGATCGACGCGCTGTGGGGGCAGGAGCCGCCCTCGCAGGCGGTGGCGGCGCTGCGGACGTACGCCTCGCGGCTGCGCAAGGTGCTGGACGCCGGCGTGCTCGCGAGCGAGTCGGGCGGGTACGCGATCCGCTCGGTCAGCGACGGCGCACTGGACCTGGCGGTGGCGCAGGAACTGGCGGCCGCGGCGGAGAAGGCGCGGACGGCCGGGGACCTGTCGCAGGCGCGCGAGACCCTGAACCGGGCGCTGGCGCTGTGGGACGGCGAGCCGCTGGCGGGCGTGCCGGGACCGTACGCGCAGGCGCAGCGGGTGCGGTTGGAGGAGTGGCGGCTGCAACTCCTCGAAACGCGGCTGGACATGGACCTGGAGCAGGGCGGCCACGCCGAGGCGGTCTCCGAGCTGACCGCGCTCACCGCGGCGCACCCCCTGCGGGAGCGGCTGCGCGAGCTGCTGATGCTGGCGCTGTACCGCAGCGGCCGGCAGGCGGAGGCGCTCGCGGTGTACGCCGACACCCGCCGGCTGCTCGCCGAGGAACTGGGCGTCGACCCCCGTCCCGGCCTGCGCGAGCTCCAGCGCCGCATCCTCCAGGCCGACCCGGCCCTGGCGGAGCCGCCGGCGCCGGTGGGCGAACCGGCCGCCGTGGTCGTACGCCCCGCCCAACTCCCGGCGACGGTCCCGGACTTCACGGGCCGGGCGGCCTTCGTGCAGGAGCTGGGCGACATGCTGGCCTCGGCGGACGGCCGGGTGATGGCGGTGTCCGCCCTCGCCGGGATCGGCGGCGTCGGCAAGACGACCCTCGCGGTGCACGTCGCCCACCGGGCGCGGGCCGCCTTCCCGGACGGGCAGCTGTACGTCGACCTCCAGGGCGCCGGTCCCCGCGCGGCCGAGCCGGAGACGGTCCTCGGGTCGTTCCTGCGCGCCCTCGGCACGGCCGACTCGGCGATCCCGGACTCGCTGGAGGAGCGGGCGGCGCTGTACCGGTCGGTGCTGGACGGGCGGCGGGTGCTGGTGCTGCTGGACAACGCGAAGGACGCGGCGCAGGTGCGTCCGCTGCTGCCGGGGACGGAGGGGTGCGCGGCGCTGGTGACCTCGCGGGTGCGGATGGTGGACCTCGCCGGCGCGCAACTGGTCGACCTGGACGTGATGTCGCCGGACGAGGCGCTGGCCCTGTTCACGAGGATCGTGGGCGAGGAGCGGGTCGCCTCGGAGCGGGACGCGGCGCTGGACGTGGTCGCGGCGTGCGGTTTCCTGCCGCTGGCCATCCGGATCGCGGCGTCCCGGCTGGCGGCGCGGCGCACCTGGACGGTGTCGGTGCTCGCCGCGAAGCTGGCCGACGAACGCCGGCGGCTGGACGAGCTGCAGGCGGGCGACCTCGCGGTGAAGGCGACGTTCGAGCTGGGCTACGGCGCGCTGGACGCGGCCCAGGCCCGCGCGTTCCGCCTGCTGGGCCTGGCGGACGGGCCCGACATGTCCCTGGCCGCCGCTGCCGCCGTGCTCGACCTGCCGGTGGACGACACGGAGGACCTGCTGGAGTCCCTGGTCGACACGTCCCTGCTGGAATCGGCGGCCCCCGGCCGCTACCGCTTCCACGACCTGGTCCGCCTCTACGCGCGTGCGTGCGCGGAACGCGACGAACAGTCGTCCGGGGAGCGGGAGTCGGCGATGTCGCGGCTGTTGGACTTCTATCTGGCGACGGCGGCGGGGGTGTACGCGATCGAGCGGCCGGGGGACCGGCTGGTGGACCATCTGGAGCCCACCGATCATCCCGGCCTGCGGTTCGCCGACGGGGCCGGCGCCCTGGACTGGCTGTACACCGAGGCGGCGTGTCTGCTCGCCTGTGTGCGGCAGGCCGCCGGCACCGACCGTCTGCGCCGCGCCGTGGACCTCCTGTGGGCGGCCAAGGACCTCACCGAGTCGGGGGCCAACTCCCATCAGTACGAGACGACCGCCCGGGCGATGTGCGAGGCGACCCGCACCGCCGGCGACGTCCGCGCGGAGGGCCGGGCCCGCACGACGCTCACCAACGTGCTGCTGATCTCCGGGCGCATCCAGCAGGCCGAGGAGCAGGCGCAGCTCGCGATGGAGCTGGCGGCCGCCGCCGGAGACGACCGCGCGGTCAGCTGGGTCGCCAACGACCGCGGGCTGATCTCCCTGCACCAGGGCCGCTACGCGGACGGCAAGACGTTCCTGGAGCAGGCCATAGACGGCTACCGCGCGGCGGGCAACCGGCCCGGTGAGGCCCTCAGCCTGTGCAATCTCTCCCGCGCGCACCTCGGCATGGGCAACACCGACAAGGCCGTCGAGATCGCCCAGCGCGGTCTGGCCGCCCAGTTGGCGATCGGCCGCACGATGCGCCTGGCCAACGGGCACTTCACCCTGGGCATCGCCCTGACCCGGGCGGGGCGGCACGCCGAGGCGCTCAGCCAGTTCTCCGACGCGCTGCACATCTTCCGCGACCACCGCCAGCGTCTGTGGGAGGGCGTCACCCACTTCCGCGTGGCGGAGGCGCACTTGGCGGCCGGCCGGCCCGCACAGGCGGCGCAGCACGCCGAACAGGCCCTGTCCCTGGGGTGCATCGGCGGCGACCGGATGCGGGGCAACGTCCTGGCCCTGCTCGGCCGGGCGCTGTCCGGCCTCGGCCAGGCGGACCGGGCGAAGGCCTGCTGGCGGGAGGCGCTGACCCTGTTCGAGCAGCACGGCGGGCTCGTCGAGGCGGACCAGGTGCGCGGTCTGCTCTCCGCCGAGAAGGCGGCGTAGGCATACGGAGACACGTCTACGTACGGGCGTTCAGCATTCGTTTATCGCGGCACGGCACTGTGGTGCCTGTCGGACCGTCGCGTCGGGGGGCAGGCGGTCCAGCAGGGAGCACGCCGGGTTACTGTGCGGCTCCGAACGCCCGTCCGGCGGTCCTCGGGGGAACTTCCGGGCGGGCCTTCCTCACTCGTCACCACTGCAGAGGAACCAGAACCATGAGCGAGAACCTCAAGGACGCCGCGGCCGTACCGCAGGACAACGCGATGCCCGCGCCGCCCGCCATGGACGAGGCCGTCACGACGCTCGACAACGCGATGCCGACGCCGCCCAAGGGCGGGGCGGACATCACCACGCTCGACAACGCCATGCCGGCCCCGCCCACCAAGGGCGACATCCGCACCATGGACAACGCCATGCCCGCCCCGCCCGCCCTCGACCTCGACGGTCGCTGACGGGCCCACGCACCTTCATCCCGGCGGGGGGATCGGCCGCGACGGCACCTGGGGGAGCCGTCGCGGCCGACGTGCGTCCGACAGCGTGTCAATTCCACTGTCGTTCATGGAGATTTCGAGCCGTCGGAGTGTGAACCCACCCATCGCGCGGAGATCCTCTTGTCATGAACCTGTTGCCCGACAAGCGGGCAACGACGTCATGGAGGTGTGGGATGCACCGCAGACTCGGCACCGCTCTTGCCGCCTCGACCTTCGCCCTCGGCGCCGTCGTCGCCACCGCGACCGCCGCCGGAGCCGCGCCGGCCGACAAGCCGCAGGTGCTGTCCAGCTGGACGCAGACCAGCGCGACGAGCTACAACGCCTGGGCCGCCGCCCGGGCCAACCAGTCCGCATGGTCCGCCTACGGCTTCGACTGGTCGACGGACTACTGTTCCACCTCGCCGGACAACCCCTTCGGCTTCCCCTTCTCCATGTCCTGCGCGCGCCACGACTTCGGCTACCGCAACTACAAGGCGATGGGCACCTTCTCCGCGAACAAGTCCCGCCTCGACAGCGCCTTCTACGAGGACCTCAAGCGCGTCTGCAACCGATACAGCGGCGCCACCAAGACCAGCTGCAACAGCACGGCGTGGACGTACTACCAGGCCGTGCGCGCCTTCGGCTGACCGGACGGGACCGACCGGGCACGGGCCGCGACCGGATCAGGCCGCGCGGGCCGTGCCCGTTCCCTTCTCCGCGTCGAGCGCGTAGACGCAGCGGTCCTTGCTGCACGCGTACACGATGCCGTCCCTGACCACCGGCGAGCCGGTGATCTCGCCGCCGGTGGCGAGCTTCCAGCGCAACCGGCCGTCGTCCGCCTTCAGGGTGTAGAGCAGGTGGTCGGTGGAGCCGAAGTGGATCCGGCCCTCCGCGACCGAGGGCGCCCCCACGATGTCGCCGCCCGCCTGGAAGCGCCACTTGGGCGTGCCGGTGACCGCGTCGAGGGTGTAGAGGCCGTTGCCGCTGCCGACGTGCACATGGCCGCCGGCCACCAGCACCGGCTCGACCGAGGCCCGCGACTCGGTGGCGATGCGCCAGCGGTCGCGCCCGTCGGTGGGGTCGAGGGCGTAGACGGTGCCGAGGTAGTCGGCGAGGTAGACCCCGCCGCCGGTGACCGCGGGGCCGGGCGCGAAGGCGGGCGGGGACAGGAACACCGCCGGCGCCTCGAAGTGCCAGCGCACCCGCCCGGTCGCCGCGTCGGCGGCGATGACCCGGGTGCCGGCCGAGAGGTAGACGAACCCGTCGGGCGCGGCCGTCAGCCGGACCGGGACGCCGCCGCAGGAGGCCGCGTCGCCGATCGGATAGGACCAGCGCTCGCTGCCGGTGCGGGCGTCCAGCGCGCGCAGCCGGGCGTCCTGCCAGACGTACACCGTGCCGTCGTGCACGGCGGGCCCGGCCTCGGGCGACTCGAAGTCGGTCTGGCAGCCGGTCGTCTCCCACAGCTTGCGCCCGTTGGCGGCCTCCCAGGCCTGGACCCCGCCGCCGCGCGTGCCGGTGACGACGGTGCCCCGGTCGGCCTTGAGCGAGTACACCCAGGCGTCGGTGGACTGCCGCCACAGGTCACCGCCCTCGCGGGCGTCCAGGGCGAACAGCGTGGGCCCGTCGGAGGCGTGGATACGGCCGTCCGCGACCGCCATCGACCAGGCCACGTCACGGGTCTTGAACCGCCGCCGGCCGGTCGCCACGTCCAGGGCGTGCACCTCGAAGGAGGTGACGTAGACCAGGTCGCCGGCGACTGCGGGGGTGCCCCAGACGTCGTTGGACATGCGGAAACGCCACGGGCGCCAGCCGGTGGACGCGGGCTCGGCGGGGGCGGCCGGGGCCTGCGGCGCGGGGTCGGCGCCGTTGACGCCGGGGCGGGGTCTGGCCCAGGACGCGGCGAGGCCGGCCTCCGGCGGGGGCGCCTTGACGGCGGCGGCGCGGGCGTCGGCGACGCGCGGACCGGGGCCGATGGGCACGGCGGCGCCGGGCAGCCGCACGGGCCCGCCGTCGAGGCCGCCGGGCGGGACGGGCGGGACGGGCGGGACGGGCGGCGCGGTGGGCGGCGGGGCCGGGACGGCCGGGTCGTGCGGGGGCGGCGGCGGTACGGCGGGCCGGCCCCCGGCGCTGCGGCCCTGGGCGGACGCGGGCCTGGGGGCGGGTCTGCCGCCGCGCCGGGCCTCGATCAGGGCGACCGCCTTCTCGGGCAGCCAGGCGGACGCCGTGCCGCTGTCGTCGGAGCCGGAGCCGAACAGGTGCGGGGCGAGCTGCGCCTGGAGGTCGGCCGGGGTGGGGCGGGCGGTCGGGTCCATCTGCATGCAGGACTCGATCAGCGGGCGCAGCTCGTCCGGCAGGCCCTCCAGGTCCGGGCCCTCGCGCAGCAGCATGAACACGGTCTCGACCGGGTTGGCCCCGTGGTAGGGCGGGTGTCCGGTGGCGGCGAAGACGAGCGTGGAGCCGAGGGAGAAGACGTCGCTCGCACCGGTGACGCTGCGCGAGTCCTTGGCCTGCTCCGGGGACATGTAGGCCGGGGTGCCGACGGCGACGTTCGTCATCGTCAGACGGGTGTTCGACACGCCGGAGGCGATGCCGAAGTCGATCACCCGGGGGCCGTCCTCGACGACGAGGACGTTGGACGGCTTGAGGTCGCGGTGGACCAGCCCGGCGCCGTGGATCGACTGGAGCGCCTCGGCGACGCCCGCCGCCAGCCAGCGCACCGCCTGGGCCGGCAGCGGCCCGCAGTCGTTCACTATCTCCTCGAGGGAGGGCGCGGGGACGTAGGCGGTGGCCAGCCACGGCACGGCGGCGCGCGGGTCGGCGTCGACCACGGCGGCCGTGTAGAAACCGGAGACCGCGCGGGCCGCCTCCACCTCGCGCGTGAAGCGGACGCGGAACAGCTGGTCCTCGGCCAGCTCGGTGCGGACGGTCTTGATCGCCACGCGCCGGCCGGACGCCGAGCGCGCGAGATAGACCAGCCCCATGCCGCCGGCCCCCAGCCGTCCCAGCACCTCGAACGGCCCGATCCGCCGCGGATCGTGCTGCGTCAGCTGATCCACCACTTGCCTGCCACCTCCCCGTACGAGCCGCGTCACCCACTGATGTGTACGCGGCCGAAGTGCAGCGTCTCACCACCGCACCGCCGCGGCGGCACGCACCCCGATTCTTCCTGTCCCGGCCACAGGTTGCGAACCCGGTGACAATTGGGATGTCTCGTGTCATACACCGGCAAAAACGGGGAAGAACCGGGGCCTATCAGCGCTCCAGCACCGCGAACGACGCCCCCTGGTCGTCGCTGACCACTCCCACCGTGCCGTACGAGGCGCCGAAAGGGCCCGCCTGGATCCGGCCGCCGAGCCGGCGCACCTCGGCGAGCGCGGCCGCGCAGTCCGCGACCCGGAAATGGACGAGGAAGTGCGGCGGCATCTGGGCGGCGAAGAGGTCGGTGAGCGGGGCGCGGCCGAAGTCGGGCTCGGCGTCGGGGCCGAAGAGGGCGTCGTGGAAGAGGCCGCCGTAGAAGGCGTTGGCGGCCCCGGTGTCGCGGGCGTACAGCTCGGCCCAGACGAAGGCGCCCACCTCGTGGCGCACGCCGAAGCCCTGGAGCCGGCCCGGCTGCCACAGGCCGAAGACGGCGCCCTCGGGGTCGGTGGCGAGGGCGGCCACGCCCAGGTCGCCGACCGGTGCCGGAGCGGTGACGACCTGGCCGCCGGCCGCCATGATCCGCCGGCTCAGGGCGTGCGCGTCCGGCGTCGCGAAGTACACGGTCCACACGGTGGGCAGCCGGCCGTCCGTCTTGCGCGCGAGCCCGGCGACCGGCTCGCCGCCGAGACGGGCGCGCACGGTTCCGCCGTGCGACTCCTCGAAGGACCACCCGAGCAGCTCGCCGTAGAACCGCTTGCCCGCCTCGACGTCGGCGAGCTGGGCGTCCAGCCAGCAGGGGACGCCCTCCGTGTACTGCGGTGCCCTGTTTTCGGCCATACAGCCAAACTAGCGGCGGCGCGCGCACGCCGCCCACCAGGCACACCACGCCCGATTCACCCGTGCACCCCATTTGCAGTCGGCCAAATCGCGCTCCCACCCCCCGTCGGTAAGCTGACGGCATGACAGGACAAGTGCGCACCGTCGACGGCCGGGTGGCCGGCCGGCGCGGGCAGGCGACGCGGCAGAAGCTGCTCGACTGCCTCAGCGAGATGCTCAGCTCCTCCCCGTACCGGGACGTCAAAGTCATCGATGTGGCCCGCAAGGCGGGCACGTCGCCCGCGACCTTCTACCAGTACTTCCCGGACGTCGAGGGCGCGGTCCTGGAGATCGCCGAGCGCACGGCCGCCGAGGGGGCCGGGTTGCTGACGCCGCTGCTGGAGGGTCGCACCTGGGCGGGGCGGGCCGGCTGGCAGACCGCGCAGGAACTCGTGGACGGTTTCCTGGATTTCTGGCGGAAGAACGACGCGATCCTGCGGGTCGTGGACCTCGGCGCGGCCGAGGGCGACAAGCGGTTCTACAAGATCCGCATGAAGCTGCTGAACTCCGTGAACAACTCCCTGGTCGACGCGGTCGCCGAACTCCAGTCCAAGGGACGGGTGGACAAGGACGTGAACCCCGCGGCGATCGCGGGTTCGGTCGTGGCGATGCTCGCGGCGGTGGCCTCGCACCAGAAGGGGTTCACCTCGTGGGGCGTGAAGCAGGCCGAACTCAAGCCGAATCTGGCACTGTTGGTCCATCTGGGGATCACCGGAAAGAAGCCGACCAAGTAAGCGGCGGAAAGCGCGAGTCCTGTCAGGCAGGCGGTGGTCCACCCCGGTGGACCACCGCCTGTCGCGCTTTTCGGCGCCGGAGGGGAACGAGATGGCACTGAACCGCGAAGAGCGCGAGAAGTTCCTGGCCGAACCGCACGTCGCCGCGCTGGCGGTGGCCGCCGGGGAAGGGAGGGCGCCTCTGACGCTGCCGATCTGGTACCAGTACGAGCCCGGCGGCGAAGTGTGGATCATGACGGGGGCGGACTCCCGCAAGGCCGCGCTGATCGAGGCGGCGGGCAGGTTCTCGCTGATGATCGACCGGCTGGAGCCGACCATTCGCTACGTGTCGGTGGAGGGCCCGGTGACCGGCGTCGCACCCGCCGCGCACGAACACCTCCGGGAGCTCGCCGTGCGCTACCTGCCTGCCGAGAAGGTCGACGGCTACGTGGCCTTCGCCGAGAAGAACCACGGCGAGCAGATCGTGATCCGTATGCGGCCCGAGCGGTGGGTGTCGTCGGACCTGGGCCGGGTCTGACAATCGGGGACATGGAACCGGATCTTCACGAACTGCTGAGGTCGCTGCGGGTGTGGGACCCGGCGGTCACGCACCTGCCGCCCTTCGACCCGGCGACCGCGCCCGCCTCGCCCCTGCCGCTGTTCACCGCGTGGTTCGCGCAGGCGGTCGCGGCGGGCCAACCGGAGCCGCACACCATGTCCCTGGCCACGGCCGACGAGGAGGGCCTGCCGGACGTGCGGATCGTGATGCTGCACGGCGCCGACGCGGCCGGCTGGTCCTTCGCCACGCACGCGACGAGCCGCAAGGGCCGCCACCTCGCCTCCCGCCCGTACGCGGCCCTCGCCTTCTACTGGCCGGCGCTGGGCCGCCAGATCCGGCTGCGCGGCCCGGTCACGCCGGCCACGCCGGAGGAGTCCCGCGCCGACCTGCACGCCCGCTCCACGGGCGCCCTCGCGGCGGCCCTCACCGGCCGCCAGAGCGAACCGCTGGGCTCCCTGGAGGAGTTGGCGACGGCGTCGGAGTCCGCCTGGACCCGCGCCGCCGGGACCCCTGGGGCGCACGCCCCGACGTGGACCCTGTACCGCCTCGCCCCCATCGAGGCCGAGTTCTTCCAGGGCGACGCCCACCGCCGGCACGTGCGCCTGGTGTACCGGCGGGAGGAGGGCGGGGGGAGCTGGACGCGAGGGCTCGTCTGGCCGTGAGGGCGGCCGGGGCATCGGCCGGGACGACGCATCGGGGGTGGGACGGGGGCTTGTCCGGCCGCGACGGCGGCCGGCGGCGTCGGCCGGGACGACGCATCGGGGGTGGGACGGGGGCTTGTCCGGCCGCGACGGCGGCCGGCGGCGTCGGCCGGGAGGGCGGATCGGGAGTGGGACGGGGGCTTGTCCGGCCGCGACGGCGGCCGGCGGCGTCGGCCGGGAGGGCGGATCGGGAGTGGGACGGCGCATCGGGAGTGGTGCGGGGCCCCGGTCCGGGGCGGACGGCCGAACCGGCCCCCACCGCACCGGCCCCGCCGCACCGGGCGCCCGGCCCGTGACCCGCCCGTCACCCTGCCGGGAGCCGTGGCCGGGACGGCACACCGGGGGTCGGCCTGGAACCCGGTCCCGGGACGGCCGATCCAGCCCTCGGCGTTCGATCCAGCCCTCGGCGGGCGGCCCGCTCGCGGGACGGTCGATTCCCGTCCCGCGACGGCCGGTCGGCCGTCCCGCCCCGGGAACCGCAGGCGGGGCTGCCGACCGGCCCGCCGCTCGCAGCCGCCCCGGCTCACACCGTCCGTTCGCCCACCAGGTCCCCCCGGTCCGACGCCGGACCGGGCACGGCACCGGATGCCGTACCGGATGATGTGCGGGACGTCTCGGCCGCCGGGTCGTCCGGTGCGGGGGGCGGTTCCGGGGGCGGGTCCGTGGCCAGGCGGGCGTGGAGGTGGACGTCCCTGAAGCGGTCCTGGCGGTTCGCTTCCCACATCGCGCCCCGGAGGGTGCCCTCGTAGGGGAAGCCGCAGCGTTCCGCGATGCGGCAGGAGGCGTCGTGGCCGAGGGCGTGGCCCAGTTCGAGGCGGTGCAGGCCGAAGTCGGTCAGGGCCCAGCGGGCGGCGAGGGTGAGGGCGCGGGTGGCGGCGCCCCGGCCGCGGGCCTCGGGGAGGATCCAGTAGCCGACGCGGGCGACGCGCAGGACGGGGTCGATGTCGTTGACGCCGATATGGCCGAGAGTCGTCCCCGAAGAGGCGTCCGTGACGCGGAAGGACACGCTCGTGCAGCCTGCCTCGTGGTCCGCCCTGGCACGCAGGGAGGTACGGGCGGCGGCGAGGTCGGTGATCGGATTGCGAGGGGTGTTCCAGCGCCGGAATTCCGGGTCGGACATGCCGCGCAGCCAGTTTCTGACGTCGTCAACGGAGTCCGGGTCCCAATCGCGTAAGCGCAGTCCCAGGCCGTGGAGTTCGGGGTGCGGAGGGTCGCACGGGGTCAGCGCGCGTATGTGGGCCATGGGGCCATTGAAGCCTCTTGCGACGGCTGGAACACGCCCTTTCACCGCCCTCCCACAAGCACCGGTCCAGCCGGTGAATTGCGGCCGGGAACGCCCCTCCGCCCGCGGCGCGCGGTCTGTGCGGTTTATCTGAATCCGCGCACCGGCCATGAGCCCCGAAGGGGCGTCGCCGATTTCGCCGAGGAACAGGTGGGTTCGCGACCGCAAGCAAGCCGAGGAAAAAATATCGATCCGGTGCCGGAACGAAGGGGCAGCCGAGGTGAGGCACGGCGGCAGCGCGCTCACCGGTCCCCCCGCACCGCCACGCGCACCCACCACCCACGACCCGGACATCCCCGCTCGCCCACCCCCGGACATCCCCGCTCACCCACCCCCGGACATCCCCGCTCACCCACCCGCACCGAGCGTGCACATCCGTGCGACATCAGTCACACCCCGCCCCATCCCGACGCATCCCTCCGGCGGATGATTACGCTCCGGTGCTATGCCCGACTCCACTGCACCCGCCGACGCCGCAGGCCCGAGACCCGCCGACCGCCCCGTCTACGTCATAGGCGGCGGACCCGGCGGACTCGCCACGGCCGCCGCGCTGCGCGCCCGGGGCATACGCGCGGTCGTCCTGGAGAAGTCCGACCGCGTCGGCGCCTCCTGGCGGCGGCACTACGACCGGCTGCGGCTGCACACCACCCGCAGCCGCTCCGCGCTCCCCGGTCTGCCGATGCCGCGCCGCTTCGGCCGCTGGCCGGCCCGCGACGACATGGTCCGCTATCTGGAGAAGTACGCCGAGCACCACGAGCTGGAGATCGTCACCGGCGTCGAGGTCTCCCGCGTCGAGCCCGCCCCCGACGGGGGCTGGCTGCTGCACGCCACCGGCGGACGCCGGCTGACCGGCGGCGCGGTCGTGGTCGCCACCGGCCACAACCACACGCCCCGGATCCCCGACTGGCCGGGCCGCGACGGCTACACCGGCGAGTTCCTGCACTCCGCGGACTACCGCGACGCGTCCCCCTACGCCGGCCGGGACGTGCTCGTCGTCGGCGTCGGCAACACCGGCGCCGAGATAGCCGTCGACCTGGTCGAGGGCGGCGCTGCGCGGGTACGGCTCGCGGTGCGCACGCCGCCGCACATCATGCGCCGGGCCACGCTCGGCTGGCCCGCCCAGCTCACCGGCATCCTCGTCCGCCGGCTGCCGACCGGCCTGGTCGACCGGCTGGCCCGGCCGGTGGCGCGGCTGGCGGTGCCGGACCTGTCCGCCCACGGGCTGCCCCGCCCCGAGGCCGGCCTCTACACCCGGGTCAAGCAGGGCTCGGTGGCCGTCCTGGACGTCGGCCTGGTGGACGCGGTCCGCAAGGGACGGGTGGAGATCGTCGCCGCCGTGGAGTCCTTCGAGGACGGCGAGGTGGTCCTCGCCGACGGCGACCGCATCGCCCCGGACGCGGTGATCGCGGCCACCGGTTACCTCCGGGCCCTGGAGCCGCTGGTCGGCCATCTCGGGGTCCTGGACGAGCGGGGCCGGCCGGTGGTGCGCGGCGCCCGCAGCCCGCGCGACGCGCCCCGCCTCTACTTCACCGGGTTCACCAACCCCATCAGCGGCATGCTCCGCGAACTGGCCCTGGACGCCGAGAAGATCGCCAAGGCCATCGCCCGGAAGGACGCGGCGAAGGTCTCCGTGCTGCCCGGACACGCCACCCGGTAACGCGCGCTGACGCTCCGTCAGGCGGCGGCGGGCGTCTCCCGAACCGGCCGCCGGCGGATCACCAGCGCCATCAGCGCCGCCGCCGCGCACAGCGCGCCCGACGCGTACCAGACGACGTCGTACGATCCGAAGACGTCCCGCGCGACGCCGCCGAGGAACGCCACCGCGGCGGCGCCGACCTGGTGGGAGGCGAGCACCCAGCCGAAGACGATCGCGCTGTCGTCGCCGTAGTGCGCCCGGCACAGGGCCATGGTCGGAGGCACGGTGGCGACCCAGTCGAGGCCGTAGAAGACGATGAAGAAGACCATCGGCGGGTGCACACTGGGCGCCAGCAGGATCGGCAGGAACAGCAGGGAGACGCCGCGCAGGGCGTAGTAGACGGCGAGCAGCCGGCGGGCGTCGTAGCGGTCGGTGAACCAGCCGGAGGCCACCGTGCCGATGACGTCGAACACCCCGATGACCGCGAGCAGCGAGGCCGCCGCGGTGATCGGCATGCCGTGGTCGTGCGCGGCGGGCACGAAGTGGGTCTGGATCAGGCCGTTGGTGGAGGCTCCGCAGATCGCGAAGGAACCGGCGAGCAGCCAGAAGGGCCCGGTGCGCATGGCGGACCGGAGCACGGTCACGGCCCGCCGCGCGGCCCCGGGCACGGGGGCCGGCTTCGGTACGAACTCCTTGGCCCCGTACGGCTTCAGGCCCACGTCGGCCGGGTGGTCGCGCAACAGCAGCCAGACGAACGGGACGACCGCGAGAGCGGTGACGGCGACCGTGACGGCGGCGGGACGCCAGTCGTCGCCGCGCTCGACCATCCAGGACAGCAACGGAAGGAAGATCAGCTGCCCGGAGGCCGCGGCGGCGGTGAGGATGCCGGTGACCAGGCCGCGGCGCTCGGTGAACCAGCGGTTGGTGACGGTCGCCGCGAACGCCAGCGCCATCGACCCGGAGCCGAGGCCGACGAGCAGGCCCCAGCACAGGATGAGCTGCCAGGGCTCGGTCATCCACACGGTCGCGCCCGAGCCGACCGCGATCACGGTCAGCGCGGCGGCGACCACCCGGCGCAGGCCGAAGCGGTCCATCAGCGCGGCGGCGAAGGGCGCGGTCAGCCCGTAGAGGGCGAGGTTGACGGAGACGGCGGCGCCGATCGTGCCGCGCGACCAGCCGAACTCCTCGTGCAACGGGTCGATGAGCAGTCCGGGCAGGGAACGGAATGCGGCGGCGCCGATGATCGTCACGAAGGCGACGGCGGCGACGAACCAGGCGCGGTGGACGCGGGGCGGGTGCGGCCGGCGGACGGCGGGCGCGGCATCGGTCGTCTGGGTCACGCCGTAGAGCTTCGCGGGTGCGGATCATACGATCGAGTGGCCGGAGGGACAGTGTTCGCTAGGATCGGGCCATGAGTGGGGGAATCCACAGGCCGGGGAGCGAGGGCTTGCGTCCGCACCGGGTCGTGGTGCTGGCCCTCGACGGGCTGCTCCCCTTCGAACTGGGCATCCCGCACCGCATCTTCGGCCGCCCCCGGGACGCCCGGGGGCGGCGGCTGTACGAGGTCCTGACCTGCTCCGTGCGCCCGCCGGGCCCGGTCCGCACGGACGCCGACTTCACCGTCCACGTCGAGAACGGGCCGGAGGTCCTCGCCGACGCCGACACCGTCGTCGTCCCGGCCTCGTACGAGCTGGGACCGGTGTTCGAGGAGGGGGTGCTGACGCCCGAGCTGGCCGACGCGCTCGGCCGGGTCCGCCCCGGCGCCCGGCTCGCCGCGATCTGCACCGGAGGGTACGTGCTGGCCGCCGCCGGTCACCTCGACGGACGCCGGGCCACCACGCACTGGGCGCAGGCCGAGCACTTCCAGCGGCTGTTCCCGAAGGTGCGGGTCGACGCGGACGTGCTGTTCGTCGACGACGGCGACGTGCTGACCTCGGCGGGCGTCGCGGCCGGCATCGATCTGTGCCTGCACATGGTGCGCCGCGACCACGGCACGGCCGTCGCCAACGAGGTGGCCCGGCGCACGGTGGTGCCGCCGCACCGCGACGGCGGGCAGGCGCAGTACATCCAGCGGCCGGTGCCCGATCCGGGGGCGTCGACCACGACGACGGCGCGCGCCTGGGCGCTGGGGCGGCTGCACGAGCCGATCCAGTTGCGCGACATGGCGGAGCAGGAGGCCATGTCGGTGCGCACCTTCACCCGGCGGTTCCGCGAGGAGGTCGGCGTCAGCCCCGGTCAGTGGCTGACCCGGCAGCGGGTGGAGCGCGCCCGGCAGCTGCTGGAGTCGACGGAGCTGTCGGTCGACCAGGTGGCGCGGGAGGCGGGATTCGGGACGGCGCAGTCGATGCGGCAGCACCTCCAGGCGGCGCTGGGCGTGACGCCGACGGCGTACCGGCGGACGTTCCGGCCGGGTTTTCCACAGGGTGTGGACAACGCGGGACGCTGCTGAGGCCGACGGGAGCGTCGAGACCGGGAAAACCCCGGACCCCTCGGCACCGGCGCACGGTGCTGATTCCGGACGGCGGCGCCCGCGGCGGCCCGCCCCGAGCACGGCGCCGAAGGACGCCGCCGTCCGGCTCCGGCGCGCCCCTCCCCGATCCCTCGGCTCCCCGCGGGGAACCGGCGCCGAAACACGACCCGCACTCGCCGAGGGCTCCCGTCACCGGAGCTCTCGCCGTCCCCTCGCGGCGAGCCGTTGCCCACAAGCGTGATCAAACGGACATCGGGCGTCAACACCCCGGCGGAAATTTGTTACTTACGTCCCATTTGCTGGACGGCGCACATGGAAGCACACCCGGCGCACGGCACTTCGCGCGGACTCCCGCCGTACCGGTTCGGACCACGCAGCCGCGCATCCGTCCGCACGGTCACACACGGGCCCGCACGCCCGCGCACCGGTCGGCACCCGCCCGCCGTACGCCGCACACCGGCCGGCGCCCGCACCCGCACGCCCCCTTCGAAGGCCCGCACACCGGCCCGGTCACACGGCCTCGTACGTGAACCCCTCGTATCCGCCGCGCCCCTCGAAGCCGTACGTCACCGCCGCGCGTGCCGTGCAGCAGTCGAGTTCGCACCAGATCTGCTTGCCCGCGCCCTCGGGGCTCCAGCCCCAGCGGTCGGCGAGGCCGTCGACCAGGGCGAGGCCCCGGCCGCCGGTCTGCTCGCAGTCCACCCAGCGGGGCATCGGGGCCCGGGTGCTGGCGTCGGCCACCTCCACCCGCACGGTGGCCGACTCGGCCGGCGCGGGGGGCAGCGACAGCCGCAGCACGGCCGGACGGCCGGTGTGCACCACGGCGTTGGTGACCAACTCGGACACGAGCAGGACCAGCGTCTCGGCCAGCGGGTCGTCGGTCCCTATGCCCGAGCCGGCGAGCCGGGAGCGCGCCCACCGCCGGGCACGCCCCACTTCAGCGGGGTCGGGCCGGATTTCCAGCTGCACTTGAAGCACCTGCACCGCTCACACCATCCGAACCGGTGGACACAGAGGCTCGCACCTCATGAGGGCCACGATCGTAGCCATTTTCTGCATGACCAGAACAACGGCCAGAGCAGGGATCACGGAAAGTGATTCCCTTGCGAGACAGCTTGGTTGACGTTGCGTCACCTGAACAAGCGCTTCGGGCATATTCCAGCGCGAAGGAGTACCCGTGCGGCATACTGTGCGACGCTCACCGACGGGGGTAGAAGCGCTTTTCACTCGCATCCCACCCAA
Source organism: Streptomyces sp. NPDC006610 (assembly GCF_040611575.1). Lineage (NCBI taxonomy): Bacteria > Bacillati > Actinomycetota > Actinomycetes > Kitasatosporales > Streptomycetaceae > Streptomyces > Streptomyces sp. NPDC006610. Next base: position 150,797 of record NZ_JBEXOP010000012.1, on the reverse strand, counting down.
GGTACCGGAGTGAACCCCCGACTCCGGGACGTGACGAGTCACGCCGGGGACACAACTTCGCTTCCACGCTCAGTAACCGCACCAATGCCACGATGCGTGACAATCGAGGGTTTGTTCAACGGCCGGGGCGGCGCCATCCGTTGTCACCCGGTGGTCATCCGTGGACGGTGAAGTAGCGGGCGAAGGCCGGCACGATCTCCGCCTCGGTCACCTTGCCGTCGCCGTCCGCGTCCAGGGCGGCGGCGGCCGAGCGGGCCACGGCCTCGGGGACGCCGAACGCCCGCAGCGCGCGCACGGCGTCGCCGACGGTGACCGTGACCGGGCCGTCGCCCCGCGTGCCGGCCACCTCGACGGCGGCGTGCAGGAAGGGGCGGGCGATCTCGGCGAACCGCTCCGGGTTGTCGCTCAGCCGCTTGACCGCGCCGTTCACGAACTCCTCGCGGGTGACGCGCTGATCGCCGTCGCGGTCGGCCATGCCCGCCATGCCCTGCCAGAAGGCCTCGGCGCCGCCGAACAGCGCCTGCCCACGGTCGGAGCGGGGCGCGACGCCGAACTCCGCGAGCAGCGCCTTGGCCGCTCCGTAGAAGTCCGCACGGTCGATGCAGCCGTTGCCGTCCTGGTCGAAGGTGGCGAACCTGGCCGCAATCCTGCGCTCGTACTCGTCGCTGACCATGTCTTTCGGGCCGCCTCACGTCATCTCGTATCCGGGGTGCGTCTGGCTGGGAGCGTACGACGCCGGGGCCGGGCCGGTCGCGTGCGGGCGGCGGTTGTGCCAGGACCGGGGGAATTCCGGGACAACGGTGTGGCACGGGGCGGGCGCGGGCCGGCAGGGGCGGGTGTTCAGGCCGGCAGGGGGCGGGCGTCCTCCGACACGGCCGACGCGAGGTCGGGATGGACGTCGAACAGGCGGCGCACGCCCAGCGCGCCCAGCACCCGGTTGACATGGGAGCCGTCCACGGCGCCCTCGGCGGGCAGGATCAGCCGGAGCCGGCCCTGGCAGGAACGCAGCAGCCTGCGGCTGGCGATGAGCACTCCGACGCCGCTGGAGTCGCAGAAGAAGACCTCCGAGAGGTCCAGGACGAGACTGTGGCGGCCCTCGGCGACCTCGTCGTGCACCCGCTGGCGCAGCATCGGCGACGTCACCAGGTCCAGTTCGCCCGACACCCGGAGCACGGCCCAATTGCCCTGCTCGCCGCCGGTCACATTGAACGCCACCACCATGCCCTTCGTTCGCCGGACTTCCGGCCCCCACCGGAGAAACGGAAGCTTTTCCTACGCTTCCTTGCAGCGCGGCTGCCCACCGGCCGTTCCCCGAAACACGTCCGCGGAAACGGCGATCAAAGGAAAGAGGCTTGATTACGTCGGCTTCGATCCTGTTCGGTCAAAAACGATCGTCCCCCAGGAGTCGTCGCCGTCGGCGCCCGTCGGTCAATGTCGTTCAGCCCTCTACCACTACGGGGTCGTCCAGGGGCGCACATTGCCGCAAAGGGGCGTGCGTTCTCCAACGCGCCGACTACATTCGAGGTGAGGACCGGTGCCGGCGAACGCTGAGGGAGGGGGCCGCATGGCGAAGAGGGACGCGTCGCCCCACTGGGACCGCACGATGCGCCGGCGCCTGGCCCGCGGCGAGGCCGCCGCCCTCGGAGAGCTGTACGACCGGTTCTCCTCGCTCGTGCACAGCCTCGCCCACCGCGTCCTGGGCGACGAGGAGGGGGCCGACGCCGTCACGCACGAGGTGTTCGTCCGCATATGGGAGCGCCCCGAGTCGTACGACCCGCAGCAGGGCCCGCTGCGCACCTGGGTGGCCGACCTCACCCACCGCATCGCCGTCGAGCGCCTGCGCGCCACCGGGACGACGGCGTTCGACGGGGACGACGAGGCCTCGGAGGCCGGCCGCCAGGAGCTGGAGCGGAAGGTCCGCCGCGCCTCGGTGGCCGCCCGCGCCGACTACATCGCGCACGCCATGCCGTCCCCGCTGCGCGCCGCGCTGGAGCTGGCCTACTTCCAGCGCCGTGACTACCGCCGCACCGCCGCCGACCTCGGCGTCACGGAGGACGAGGCCCGCCGCCGGCTCCGCCTCGGCCTCCAGCTGCTGGCCACCGCCTACGACACGGACACGCCGGGCGCGCCCCCGGGATACGGGGGCGCGGCGTGAACGAACCCGGCCCCGGGGAGCAGGGCGGCCACGACGCCCCGCGCGCGCCCCGCATCCCGCCGCCCCGCGCCTCCGTCGAGGACGGCGACCGCCCGCTGCCCGCCCTCGACGCCCTGCGCGCCGCGCCCGCCCCGCCCCCGCCTCCTGCGCCCCCGGTGCTGGCGCACCCGGTGCTGAAATCGCTGCTGGGGGCCTGGGCGCTGGCCGCGTGCTCGGCGGAGGAGTCGGCGGCCGTGGAGGACCACCTGGGCGAGTGCGGCGACTGCGCGGACGAGGCGCGCCGGCTGCGTGAGGCGGTCGGCCTGCTGCACCGCCCCGAGAGCCTCGACCTGGACCCCGCCCTGCGCGCCCGCGTCCTGGGCGCCTGTCTGGACCGGCGCCCGCCGGGCATCCCCGTCCCCGAGTGGGCGGAGCCGTACGACGCGGAGACGGCGCGGCTGGACGCCCTGCTCCAGGACTTCGGCACGGCGGAGTGGCACGCGCCGGTGCGGCTGCGCTGGTTCGACGGCGAGGAGCCGGCGAGCCGTCGTACGACGGTGGCCGGGGTGATCGCGCACCTGCTGGCCGTCGACGGGCTGATCGCCCTCGCCCTGGGCCTGGACGACCCGCTGGGCGAGACGCCGGCCGGGCCGACGCCGGCGGCGCGCACGGAGGCGTACTGGCAGGCGTCGCACGTCCCGCCGACGGGGGCCGTGCGGGCGCCCTGGCGGGCCCAGTCGCACGAGCTGGTGCGCACGGCGTCCTTCACCGGCGGGCGGGGCGGCGGGCTCCCGGTGCCCTACGGCGACCTCGAACTGCCGCTGCACGACGCGATGATCGACCGGGCGTTCGAGTGCTGGGTGCACGCGGAGGACATCGCGGACGCGGTGACCTACCCGTACGAGCCGCCGTCCCCGCGCCATCTGCACCGCATGATCGAGCTGGCCGCGCGGTCGCTGCCGGGCAGGCTCGCGGAGCGCCGGCGCTGGGGTCCGGCCGCGCCGGCCCGTCGTCCCGCCACCGCGGGCCGTCCGGGCCGCACCCTCCTGCTGGAGATCGAGGGCGCGGCGGGCGGGAAGTGGCTGATCCCGCTGGACTCCCCCGCGGCGTCCGCCTCGGCGGACCGCACGGTGGCCCACATCGCCCTGGACGACGTCGAGTTCTGCCGACTGGCCGCGGGCCGCGTCTCCCCGCAGGAGGCGGCCACGGGCCAGGAGGGCGACCCGGTGGCGATCAGGGACGTGCTGTCGGCGGCGGCGTCCCTGAGCCGCATGTAGGGCACCCGCGCGAGGCCGGCTACGCGAAGACGACCGTCCGCCGGCCGTTGAGCAGGATGCGCCGCTCGGCGTGCCACTTCACGGCGCGGGCGAGGGCCTGGCACTCCACGTCGCGGCCGATGCCGACGAGCTGGTCGGGGGTGACGCCGTGGCCGACGCGCTCGACCTCCTGCTCGATGATCGGGCCCTCGTCCAGGTCGGCCGTGACGTAGTGCGCGGTCGCGCCGATCAGTTTCACGCCCCGGGCGTGCGCCTGGTGGTACGGCTTGGCGCCCTTGAAGCTCGGCAGGAAGGAGTGGTGGATGTTGATGATCCGCCCGCTGAGCTGCTTGCACAGGTCGTCGGAGAGGACCTGCATGTACCGGGCGAGGACGACGAGTTCGACGTTCTCCTCGCGCACGATCTCCAGCAGCCGCGCCTCGGCCTCGGGCTTGGTCTCCTTCGTCACCGGGATGTGATGGAAGGGGATGTCGTACGAGCCCACCAGCTCGGCGAAGTCCGTGTGGTTGGACACGACGCCCGCGATCTCCACCGGCAGCGCGCCGATGCTCGCCCGGAACAGCAGGTCGTTCAGGCAGTGCCCGAACCTGCTGACCATCAGCAGAATGCGCATCTTCTCGTCGGCCCGGTTGATCTGCCAGTCCATCTGGAAGGAGTCGCCGATCGCCGCGAAACTGGCCCGCAGCTTCTCCAGGGTCACCGGCGGCTCGGCGGAGAAGTGGACGCGCATGAAGAACAGACCCGTGTCGTGGTCCCCGAACTGCTGGCTGTCCTCGATGTTGCAGCCGGTCATGAACAGGTAGCTCGACACGGCGTGCACGATGCCCTGCTTGTCCGGGCACGAGAGGGTGAGGACGTACTGGTCGGCCGGGGCCGCGGCTCGGGTGGACTGCTCGTTCATGCAGCACAGGGTCGCACAACGAGCCGCGCGGGCGGCAACCGTCCCGCTACGCGGACCGGGTCAGGATGCGCAGCACCTCGAGCGTGCGCGGCGGCGCGTCCGGGTCCTCGCCGTCGCTCACCGCCATCCGCACGTGCGCGTCCCGCGCCGCCCGCACCGCCTCCGGCCAGGCGGGGTGCTCGACGTAGGAGGAGACGGGCGCGTCCGGGCCGACCTGGTGCATGATCCGCAGCACCCGCAGCACCGCGGTGTCGACCAGCGCGGCCTCCTGCGAGTCGCGGAAGATCGTGCCGACGTACTTCTCCGCCGACCAGTGGTCGAGCCAGGTGTCCTCGACGAGCCGGTACACGGCGTCGGTGACGTCCCCGTACCCGTCGGCGCCGGCGAGCCAGACGTCGCGCTGGAAGGCGGGGTCGGAGAGCATGTGCAGCGCGGAGCGCACATTGCTGCGCCAGCGCCACCACGGCATGTCGTTGAGTGGCATGCCGCCCATGGTGGAGGAGCGACGCCCGCGACGGGAAGAGTTCTCGGAACCTTGGACACCCTGAGCTGCTTGCACGGTCATCGATCGTACGTTCTTTGAAATACCGCGTTAACCGGACCCCGCAATTCACCCCGCGGTCACCGATCGTTGGCCAAAGGTCACTCACGGGTTAGCGATGTGACGGAATCGTGCGTGTTCATGACCGGCAGGCGATACCACCGCAGCACCTTCCCGATCTCCTCCACCAGGCCCGTCAGAGCCGGCGTGCGCGCGGCGGCAGCCCTGGTGGCCTGCGCGTCGCTGGCCGTCGGATGCGGGGTCGTCCCCGGCGTCACGGGGGGCGCCGGGGACGACTCGATCACCGTGATGACCTGGGCCCCGCAGGACACCAACGCCACCAACAAGCCCGGCATGCCGGCGCTGGCCCTCGCCTACGCGCGGGAGGTCAACGCCAACGGCGGCATCAACGGCCGCAAGCTCAAGGTGGTCATCTGCAACGACCACAACAACAGCGTCCACGCCGCCAAGTGCGCCCGGCGCGCCGCCAAGGAGAACGTCGTCGCCGTCGTCGGCTCGTACAGCCAGTACGCCGACTCCTTCTTCCCCGTGCTGGAAGGCGCGGGCATCCCGTACATCGGCGGCTACGGCATCACCAACGCGGAGTTCACCAGCCCGCTGTCCTACCCGGTCAACGGCGGCCAGCCCACGCTGCTGGCCGGCCTCGGCCGGGAGCTGGCCGACGAGTGCGGGCCGGTGGCGCTGGTACGGCCCGACACCATCGCGGGCGACGAACTGCCCACCCTGATCAACTCCGGCCTGAAGGCCGGCGGCCACCCCGAGGCGACCGACCTGCGGGCGGCGGAGGACGCGACCGAGTTCTCCGTCCAGACCGCTCAGGCCCTGGAGCGCGCCTCGGCCGACCCGGCGAAGAAGGGCTGTGTGGTGCCCGCGCTGGGCGACCGCACCAGCACGTTCATGGACTCCTTCCGGCGCGCCCGCGAGGAGTACCCGGGGGTCCGCACCGGCACCGTCCTGGGCAACGCCGACCAGACGGTCATCGACGCGAGCGGCGGCGCCTCGGGGCCGTTCGAGGGGGCGTACATCACCGGCTGGTACCCGGTGGAGACCGACAAGCGCTGGGACCCGATGAAGAAGGTCATCCGCGACCAGGCCTTCTCCGACACCCGCATCGACCCGGCGGACGCCGGGGTGCAGACCACCTGGATCGCCTACACCGTCCTCGAGGCCGTCCTGGAGGAGATCGGCGAGGGCGAGGTCTCCGCCGGCGCCGTGCGCCGCATCCTGGACGACGGCTTCAAGGTCACCACGGGCGGGCTCACGCCGACGCTGCGGTGGGAGTTCCAGGACGTGCTCGCCTCCGTCGGCTTCCCGCGGCTGGCCAACACCTCCGTGACCCCCCAGGTGGTCCGGGACGGCCAGCTGGTGGCCGCCGGCAAGGACGCCATCGACGTGACCGACACCCTCCAGGACGCCGACGCGAGCTGACCCGCCGCCGGCCGGCCCGCTCAGAGCTGGGTCGGCCGGCGCTCGGTCAGCCCGTACCGCTTGGCGATCGGGTTCCACAGCTTGGCCGCCTCGGACTTCTGCGTGGTGGCGGTGCCGCTCTCCCGGTTGCCGGCCTGCGTCCGGCCGGTGGCGCGGGCCTGGTTCTTGCGGCAGAGCTTGCCCTTCTGCGCGGCCACCTGGTCGGCCCAGGCCGCGTAGTGGTTGTCCGCGGCGGCGGAGGCCTGCCAGGCCTTGGTCAGGGCGGCGGTCAGCTCGGCGTTCTGCGGCAGCTCGTCGACCGTCAGCCCCGACAGCCGCGTCACCAGGTCGTTGCGCTGCGCCGCGGCGTCCCGCAGGTCCTCGGCCGCCTCGGCCAGGTTGGTGCAGGCCTTCACGTCGTTGACGGCGTTGATCACCGCGGCCCGGCTGTCGCCGCTGTCGGCCAGCAGCTTGTCCAGCTCCACCGCCTGCGTCCTCGCCGGGTCCACGGACGGCGAGGGGGAGGCGGACGCGGAGGCCGACTCGTCCGCCGGGGCGGTGGCGGACACGGGCCTGGGGTCGTCGTTGTCGTCGCCGCCCGCGCCGAGCAGGGCGCCCGCCCCGATGCCGACGAGCGCGATGGCGACACCGCACGCGGCGATCACCGGCACCCGCGAGCCGGTACGGCCACCGCCGCCGCGCCGTCCGCGGGCGGGGCCCGGAGTGTCGTAGGAGGGCTGCGCGGGCTGCGGGTCCTGGAAGCGCGGCAGCTGCTGGGTCTCCGGGGCGGGGCCGCCGGGACCGCTGCGGAAGAGGTTGTCGAACTCGGCGGGCGGCTGCCGGTCGCCGTACGGCTGCCCGGTCACGGGCGGGACGTACTGCGTGGCGTCCGCGTCGGGGCCGGGACCGGCGGCGTCCTGGCGGGCGCGGCCGAGGTACTGGGTCGTCTCGGCGGGCGTCTGCGGGCCCGGGCCGTGGGCGGGGGGCATCTCCGGGGGCAGGGCGCCGGGGCCGACGGGCGGGATGTACTGCGTGGCGCCCTCGTCCGGGGCCGCGGCGACGGGGGGCAGGTACTGCGTCGCGCCGTCGTCCGCTCCGGGGGCCTGCGGCTGCCGCGGGGCGCGGTCCGCCCGGACGGGCGGGAGGTAGTGGGTGGCGCGGTCCTCGGCGGGCGGGAGCGGCGCCGCGTGGCCCTGGCCGGGTATGGAGGCGCCGGGTATGGGGGGGTAGGGGTCCTGGCCGGCCGTGCCGTGCGGCGCGTACGGGTCGTAGCCGCCCGCGGGACGGTCGTACGACGACGGGGCCGGGGCCCCCTCGGGCGGCAGCGGGCCGGGACCGCCGCCGTGGGCCGGCGCGTGGTCCTGCCGGCCCCACTGGTCCTGCTGCGGCTGCTGGTGCTGCTGCCGATGCTCGTGTTGCTGCTGCTGGTACGGCTGCTGCTGCGGGGCCTGGGCGGACCACGGCTCGGCCGGGGGCGGGCTCTGCCAGCCCTGGTCCTGCACCGGAGGCTGCTCGGGTCCCCACGGCCGGTCCCAGGCCTGACCGCCGGGCGGCGGCGCGGACGGCAGGGGCCCGCCGGGCTGCGGGGCGGCGATCCCGCCCGGACCGCCGGATCCGCCCGGCAGCACGGGCTCACCGCCGTCCGAGGGCAGCACGATGCCTTCGCGCGCGGGCTGCGCCGAGGGCTCCTCGCCCTGTCCGCTCTGCGTCACCGGGACTCCTACGACTGGGGGACCTTCGGAATCGTCGGCCCACGCTACCGGGTCCCCGGAGCCCGGTGCCACGCAGCACGGGAGCGGACCGCCCGCCCTGTGACACCGGTAACAGAACCACCCGCCGCAACGCTGATGATGCGGCCCTGGCCGCCCCGCGCCCCCGTTTCCCGCCCGTTCACGCAGGCGGCGGGCGAGAGTTCACGCGGCCTCCTGGAGCTCCAGCCGCGCCCCGAACTCCCGTACCACCGCCTCCTCCCGGAACGGCTCCAGCCGCTGCTGGAAGTCCTCCAGATACTCGGCGCCGCGTTCCGAGCGCAGCGTCTCCAGCAGCTCGACCGCCTTCAGACCCGTGTGGCAGGCCTGCTCGATCTCCCGCTGCTGCACCTGCGCCGTGGCGAGCAGCACATAACCGATCGCCCGCCGCCTGGCCTTGGACTCGGGCAGCCCGGCCAGGGCCTGCCGGGCACAGCGCGCCGCCGCCTCGGCCTGCCCGAGGTCGCGGTGGCAGTGCGCCAACTCGTCGGCGAGGTACGCCTCGTCGAAGTGCCTGATCCACTCCGGGTCGTCGCCCGACTCCGGGTCGGCCTGCGCCAGCGCGTTCACCGCCCGCCCCGACGCCTCCTCGGCGGCGCGCGCGTCACCCATCAGCGCGTGCCCGCGCGCCTCCGCCGCGAGGAACATCGCCTCCGCGCGCGGGGTGACCCGGCCGCGCGCTCCCTCCTGCGCGGCCCGCGCCAACTGGGCGATCTCCCGGGGGTTTCCGAGCTGCGCGGCCAGATGGCTCATGGACGCGGCGAGCACATAACCGCCGTAACCGCGGTCGCCGGCCGCCTGGGCGAGCCGCAGCGCCTGGATGTAGTACCGCTGGGCCAGGCCCGGTTGACCGGTGTCGACGGCCATGTAGCCCGCCAGCTCGGTCAACCGCGCGACGGCGGCGAACAGTTCACGGCCCACCGTCTCCCGGTAGGAGCCCGCGAGCAGCCCGGACACCACGCTGTTGAGGTAGTGCACGACCACCGGCCGCACATGCCCGCTGCCGTACTGGTGGTCCAGGTCGACCAGCGCCTGCGTCATCGCCCGCACGGCCGCCACGTCCGACTGCCCCACCCGGGGCCCGGCGGAGCGCGCCACCTGGGCGTCGGGCGCCGAGATCAGCCAGTCGCGGCTCGGCTCGACCAGCGCGGACGCCGCCACGGAGGACCCGGACAGGAAGTCCCGCCGCCCGACGTCGCTGCGCCACAGCTCGCAGACCTGCTCGATGGCCCCGAGGACCGTCGGCGAGAACTGCAGGCCCACGCCCGACGCGAGGTTCTTGCCGTTGGCCATGCCGATCTCGTCGATCGTGACCGTACGGCCCAGTTTGCGCCCGAGCGCCTCGGCGATGATCGCCGGGGCGCGCCCGCGCGGCTGCTGTCCCCGCAGCCAACGGGCCACGGACGTCTTGTCGTAGCGCAGGTCGAGACCGTGCTCGGCCCCGCACATGTTGACCCGGCGGGCCAGCCCGGCGTTGGAGCAACCCGCTTCCTGGATGAGCGCCTGCAGCCGTTCGTTCGGCTGCCTGGCGACGAGAGGCCTTGCGGCCATGGCGTACCCCCTGCTGGCTGCGGTGCCTGCCCGCGCACCGAGTTGATGTGTCTTCCACGGCCGCGACCTCCGCCCCGGGGGCGAAAGGTTCCGGCCGTGGAGATCAATGCCCCACGGACAAACCAAAAATGCGAGACATACAAGACATATGAGGATTGCCCGGGTCGGCCGGAGCCGGCCCCTCCCGTGGTTACCCAGCTCCGGCCGGGATCCTCCCGCGCGCCCCCGCCCATGCACCCATGCGCCCCGACCGGCGAACCGGCGCTCCTCCCCGCGCGCGGGAGGCGGCCGTAACCCCAGGTGGGTGCGGGAGTTGAGTTCGTCGTGGAAGACACCGTCGTGACCATCGAGGCCGCCCAGATCCCGGTCCAGCGCGGGGAATCGCTGCTGGACACCGCCGTCCGTTATGCCGAGGAGCGTCACTGGGACGTGGTCCCCGGCGCCTGGCTGGAAGCCGTCGACGGGGTGCAGCGCTGTTCCTGCGGCGACGCACGCTGCGATGCGCCCGGCGCGCACCCCGTGCGCCCCGACTGGGCGTCCCTCGCCACGGGCAGCGCGAGCGCGGTCCGGCGGATGTGGCAGCAGCGGCCGGACGCGTCGATCCTGCTGCCGACGGGGCGGACGTTCGACGCGCTGTCCGTCCCGGAGACGGCCGGGTTCCTGGCGCTGGCCCGGACCGAGCGGCTGCGGCTGCCGCTGGGGCCGGTGACGCTGACGCCGGACGGCCGGATGAACTTCCTGGTGCTGCCCGGGGCTTCGGTGAAGCTGCCCGCGCTGGTGCGCGCGCTGGGCTGGTCCGTGTCCTCCCTGGACCTGGTCGCGCTGGGCGAGGGGGCGTACGTGGCGGCGCCGCCCACGCGGATGGGGTCGCGGGGCGCGGTGCAGTGGGCCTGCCGGCCCACGGCGGCGAACCGGTGGCTGCCGGACGTGGAGGAGCTGGTCCCGGCGCTCGCGTACGCGTGCGCCCGGTAGGAGGCCGACGGCCCGCTAGCCGTCGGCCTCCAGGCTGTCGAGGAAGGGCTCGATCGCCGCGCGCCAGGCCTCCGGCTGGTCGTAGTGGACGAGGTGGCCGGCGTCGGCGACCTCGGCGTAACGGCCGCGGGGCAGCACCCGGACCATCTCCTGGGCCTCGGCGCGGCCCAGCTCGCCGTCGAGGCCGCGGACGACCAGGGTGGGGCAGCGGACCTGCGCCAGCTCCTCCCAGTGGGCGTCGTAGACCCAGGTCTCACGGGACTTCAGCATCTGGTCGAGGTCGAAGACGGGGCGCCATCCGTCCGGGTACTCCTGCATCACCTCGGCGTAGAACTCGCCGCGGGCCGGGTTGGGGCGCTCGACCCAGGGGTCGTCCTCGCCGAACCACTTGCGCACGTCGGCGAGGGTGGCGAACGGCAGCGGCCAGGCCCGGAACCAGGCGGCCCACTCCCGCTGCGAGGCCGCGCCCAGTGCGGAGGCCCGCATATCGCAGATGATCAGACCGCGCACCAGGTCGGGGCGTTTGGCGGCGAGCTGCCAGGCGGTCAGCGCGCCCATGGCGTGGCCGATCACGACGGCCGGGGCGAGGCCGAGCTGCTCCAGGGCCGCCACGGCGTCCTCGACGTAGGCCTCGCGGGTGTGGGAGACGTCCGGCGCCTTGGCGCTCTGGCCGTGGCCGCGCTGGTCGAGGGCGACGGCGCGATGGCGTTCGGACAGCCGGCGGGCGGTCGCGGCCCAGTGCGAGGCGCGGCCCATCAGGCCGTGGAGCAGGAGCACGCCGGGCGCGGCCGGGCGCTCCGGGTCGGTGTCCTTGGGCGGGTCGCCGAACTCCCAGGCGGCGAGCCGAACCCCGCCCGCGCCCGTTACGTCGATGCGTCGCGCCATTGGTGCTGGCACCCCCAAGCTCCGCTGGTACCGCTGATCCGTGGCGTGGAACCGTGCAAGCGCAGACTATCGAACTCTTATTCGAAAACGTCCTTCCGCCGCACAACACCCCTCGTTCGAGTGACACCCGTCGAGGAATGATCCTCGCCACCCAGGGGAGATCTTCATCGGGAGGCGGACCACTCGGGGAAAAGGGTCCGCAGGGGACGACCCTGAGAGCTCGGGGCTCCGGGTCGACACAGGGGAGGACAGGCCCCGGCGCCGCACGGCGCCGGGGCCCTCTACATGACTGCCGGGGCACACGAGCGCGCGGTGCGTTCCCCCACCGTCGCCCATCGTCCGCCCCTTCGGTCATATGCCCCGTACGTCATATGCCTCGTACGACCTCATGCGACAGCCTCGCACGCGCGGCCGCAGGGCGCTGCGATTCGGAGCACCGAGTCCGGGAATCGACGCAGCGGCGAAGTCGGTTACAGATGGACGCAGTTCCGATCAGGAACGATCACGTCCAGTCAACTCCGGCTCGAATCGGCACCGTCCGATTCCGAACCGGTCGGAGTCCGTCCTATACCGGCCCGGTCCCGCCGGACTCCGGCCCGGTCCCGCCGGACCCCGGTCCGGACCGGTTCGCCCCCGCGCCTCCGGCCCGGCTCCCGGCAGCGGTCAGCGTTTGGCGACGAACACGTGCGACGCGACGTCCGACGCCAGTTCGGCCGCCTCGCCGCCGCTGCCCACCAGCACACCGCCCGCCGACTCCGTCACGCTCACCACCGAACCGGGCTGCACGCCCGCCCGGCGCAGCGTGTACATCAGCTGGGCGTCCGTCTGGATCGGCTCGCCGATCCGGCGCACGACCACCGTCTTGCCCTCCAGGCCCGGGTCGAGGTCGGCCAGCGAGACCATGCCCTCGTCCAGGAACGGGTCGGCCCCGTCCGTCTCGCCCAGCTCCTCCAGGCCCGGGATCGGATTGCCGTACGGCGACTCGGTCGGGTGCCGCAGCAGCTCCAGCACGCGCCGCTCCACGGCCTCGCTCATCACGTGCTCCCAGCGGCAGGCCTCGGCGTGCACCTGCTCCCACTCCAGGCCGATCACGTCGACGAGCAGACACTCGGCGAGGCGGTGCTTGCGCATCACGCGCGTGGCCAGCCGACGGCCCTCGTCGGTCAGCTCCAGATGGCGGTCGCTGGCCACGGACACCAGGCCGTCGCGCTCCATCCGGGCCACCGTCTGGCTCACCGTCGGCCCGCTCTGGTCGAGCCGCTCGGCGATGCGGGCGCGCATGGGGACCACACCTTCCTCCTCCAGCTCGAGGATGGTGCGGAGATACATCTCCGTGGTGTCGATCAGTCCGGACATACGTGCCCCTCGATTAGCTCTGCCGGAGGCTCGGAGGAACTCCGGCGCGTGCGCTGGCCCTGGATTCAATTCTGCCGGATGCCACCGGCAACCGTGCCGCGCCGTCGCAACGCGGGGGGTTACAGCGTGGGGCCGCCCGCCACCCGGCTCAAGGGTCCTGCGCGGGTCCCCGTATTGACATCCAAGTGGTCCAGACCGCACCGTGATCCGCGACACGTCCCCGGTGGCACCCGACCGTGCCGCGGGGCAGCGGCGATCCCCGCAACGGCGCGAAGGAGCAGACGCATGGGCCACGGCCAGGGCGACGGCAACGGCGAGGGCACCAGAGCGCGCAAACCGGCCGAGCGGTATCTGGACGCCGCCATCGGACTGCTCCACCGCGTCCGCGACGAGGAGGCCGACTCCGTCGCCGCGGCCGGGACGCTGCTCGCCGACACCGTCGCCGCGGGCGGCCGACTGTTCGCGTTCGGGGCCGGGCACTCCTCCCTCGCCGCCCAGGACGTCGTCTACCGGGCCGGCGGCCTCGCCCTGATGAACCTGCTCACCGTCCCCGGCGTCGTCGGCGTCGACGTCATGCCCGCCACCCTCGGCTCCGCCCTCGAACGCGTCGACGGCCTCGCCACCACCGTCCTCGACTGCTCCCCGCTGCGCGCCGGCGACGCCCTGGTGATCATCTCCCTGTCCGGCCGCAACGCCCTGCCCGTCGAGATGGCCCAGCACGCCCGCGCCCTCGGGGTGAAGGTCATCGGCGTGACCTCGGTCGCGTACACCACGCACACGACGTCACGGCACGCGTCGGGGACGTTCCTCAAGGACCACTGCGACGTCGTCCTCGACTCGAAGATCGCGATCGGGGACGCCGAGCTGACCCTCGACTCCGTGCCCGCCCCCTTCGCCCCCGCCTCCACCGTCGTCACGACCGCCCTGCTCCAGGCCGTGGTCGCCACCGCCGCCGCCACCCTCGCCGACCGGGGCATCGAACCGCCGCTGCTGCGCTCGGGCAACGTCGACGGAGGACACGAGTGGAACGCGGGCGTGATGGAGCGCTACCGGGAGCGGATCTTCTACCAGCAGTGACAGGGCGGGAGCCCGGCGGGGCCGGGCGGGGCGGGAATCGGGCACCGGCCCATACCCTGCCGCCCCGCCGCTACCGCTGCCGCCCGCGGTCAGCCCTCCGACGCCGTCAGCGCCGCCAGGTCCAGCGCGGCGGCGATCCGTACGGCGACGTCCTCCGCGTACACGGTGTCCGCCCGCTCGAACGCGCTGCGCCCGCTCCCCCGCAGGAACGTCACGACCCCGAGCGTCCGCCCCCGGCTGCGCAGCACCGCGCACAGCGAGTGCACCGCGTCCGCCGGCCACTGCCGGGCCAGCGCCCACACCCGAGCCTGCTCCGGCGGCACCGCCCCGACGCTCGCCCGCACCGTGCCGATCCGCTCCACGCACTGGAGCGCCGGATGCCCCTCCGCATACCGCACCGGCAACCCCGCGTCCCCGGCCGACATGCTCGGGCCCGGCGCTCCCGAGGGCGTCGCCGCCACCCGCACCAACCGCACCGGCCCCTGGCCGAGCCGCCCGTCGGTCACCGCACCGCCGGCCACCCGGTCGATCAGCGCGTGGTCCGCGAACCCCGCCAGCGCGAAGTCCAGGTGCACGGTCGCCGCCTCCGCCGGGTCCTCGCACTCGGCGGCGGCCCGGGCGGCCCGGTGCAGCTGATTGCTCCGGAACCGCAGCAGCGCCGCCTCCTGCTCGCCCTGCTTGGCCTCCGTCACGTCCTGGAACAGCCAGCCGACCCCCAGCGGCACCGGCTCCTCCGCGAGCGGCGACGCCAGCCGCAGGAACCCGCTGCGCCAGCAGCGCCGCTTCTCGCCGTCCGGCGTGCGCACGCTCACCCACATCTCCGCCGGAGCGGGCGGCGCGCCCTCCCCCAGCACATGCGTCAGCGCGCTCTCCAGCTCCTCCGCGCCCTGCGCCAGCAGCTCGCCGATCGGCCGCCCCAGCACGGACGTACGGCCGACGCCCAGCGCGCGGGCCGCGTGCGCGTTGACCACGGCCGGACGCAGATCGGCGTCGACCAGCACCACGCCCCAGCCGGCGTCCTCGAACAGGGCCTCGCTCAGCGCGATCGAGCGCTCCAGGTCTATCTGCGCGTGCACCTCGCTGAAGGCGCAGTACAGCCCCGCCGGCTTGCCGTCCGGGCCGCGCACCGCCGCCGACTGGGTGCGCACGAGCACCCGCCCGCCGTCCTTGGTGACCAGCGCGAACTCGTGCACCTGACGGCCCGGCGCGTGCATGGCCGACATCAGCCGCGCCTGCACGTCCTCGGCGTCCGCGCTGCGCACCGCCCACCCGGAGAAACCGCGCCGGCCGACGGCCTCGGCGGCGCTCCAGCCGAGGATGCGCTCGGCCTCCCGGTTCCAGTGCGTGACGACGCCGTCGGCGTCGAACGCGCACAGCGCCGCGTCCATGCCGTCGAGGAGCGCGGCGAGCAGATCCGAGCCGTCCCGCTCGGGCTCGTCCGGCCCCAGCTCGTCCGTGGTCCCACTACGCCGTGAAGCACTCACCTGGACCCCCTGCAGGCTGCGTCCGCACGTACGGCGCGTCGGTTCTGACTTGCCCTCATTCAACTCGAACGTGATGCAGCCCACACCTGGTTCCCGCAATATTGCAGGAATCGTTGTACCCCGGAAATCCGGCCGGCAACCGGCCGCCTCCTACGGCGCCGTGCCGTCCGCCAGCCGCAGGTCGACCCAGACGCCGTCCTCCCCGTCGAGCGTGTACCGCTCGGTCTCCACGAACCCCCGCGCCCGGGCGAACCGCAGCCCGTCCTCGTCGACCGCCGGCACGCACGTCCCGATCCCCCCGGCCCCCAGCACGCGCGCGTGCCCGAGCGCCCGCTCGTACAGCGCCGTCCCGATCCCCCGCCCCCGGTAGGCGGGCAGCACCCGGGCGATGACGGTCGCCTCCCCGCCCTCCTCCCGCGGCGGACGCACGGTGGAGCACCCCACGAGCACGTCCCCGAGGTAGGCGTTCTCCAGCCGGTACCGCTCCCCGCGCTCCCGCGCCTCCTCGCGCGACATCGCCGCGGGCGGCGCGACCGCGTTGCGCACCTGCCGCCACTCCTCCAGCATCCGGTCCCCGGCGACGGCCCCGACCCTCAGCCCGGCCCCCTCGGACACGGCCCCGCGGCGCGCGTCCACCTCTATCTCGATCTTCATACGAGGGTCCGCCAGCCCGCACACCATCATCGTCGCCGCCGGCCGCACCTCCCCGAAACACCGCCGCAGCACCGGCCAGCACGGCTCGAAGTCCTCCCGCTCCGGCAGCAGGTACCGCACCCGCACCACGTCCCGGAAGGTGCACCCGGCCTCCGCGAGCGCGGCCCCGATGTTCCGCAGACACTGCTCGGCCTGCTCGACGACGTCCTCGGAGATGCTCATCTGCGCGTAGTCGAACCCGGTGGTCCCGGACACGTGCACCCGATCCCCGTCCACCACGGCCCGCGCATACCCGATCCGCTCCTCGAACACCGATCCGCTGAGAACCACCCGCCGCTGCGTCATGCGGGAACCGTACTTCTCGAAAAAATGGGTTGAGGCGCGAGCCCACCGTTCCTAGTGTGCTCAGTACACGAGAAGGGAGGTGGTTCGGCAGATGTGTGAATACCGGACGCGTGAGGTGGCTGCGGGCTAGCGGCCCGTCACCCACTCAGTGCGGTGCCGGACCAGCACGTGAAAGACACGTGCAGCCGGCCCAATCCCAGCAGTCACCCGACCCGCGAGTCGCCGGTACGTCCGGCCGGCTCCTCCACGGAGGAACCAGACTCGCGGGTCGTCTGCGTTTCCGGGGTCAGTGGACGATGTCGTCGTGGCCCTCGATCTCGCGCGGGCTGCGGGCGGCGGGGCCCACGTAGCGGGCGGAGGGGCGGACCAGGCGGCCCGTGCGCTTCTGTTCGAGGATGTGGGCGGACCAGCCGGCCGTGCGGGCGCAGGTGAACATCGAGGTGAACATGTGCGCCGGGACCTCGGCGAAGTCCAGGACGATCGCCGCCCAGAACTCGACGTTGGTGGCGAGGACGCGGTCGGGGCGGCGGTTGTGGAGCTCCTCCAGGGCCGCCTTCTCCAGGGCCTCGGCGACCTCGAAGCGCGGGGCGCCCAGTTCGCGGGCGGTGCGGCGCAGGACGCGGGCGCGGGGGTCCTCGGCGCGGTAGACGCGGTGGCCGAAGCCCATGAGGCGCTCGCCCTTGTCCAGGGCCTGCTTGACGTACGCCTCCGCGTCGCCGGTGCGCTCGATCTCCTCGATCATGCCGAGGACCCGGGAAGGGGCGCCGCCGTGCAGCGGGCCGGACATGGCGCCGACGGCTCCGGAGAGCGCGGCGGCGACGTCCGCGCCGGTGGAGGCGATGACGCGGGCCGTGAAGGTGGAGGCGTTCATGCCGTGCTCGGCCGCCGACGTCCAGTAGGCGTCGACCGCGGCGACGTGCTTCGGGTCGGGCTCGCCGCGCCAGCGGATCATGAAGCGTTCGGCGATGGAGTGCGCCTTGTCGATCTCCCGCTGCGGGACCATGGGCAGGCCCTGGCCGCGCGCGGACTGGGCGACGTAGGAAAGGGCCATGACCGCGGCCCTGGCCAGGTCGTCGCGGGCCTGCTCGGCGTCGATGTCCAGGAGGGGTTTGAGGCCCCACACGGGCGCGAGCATGGCCAGCGCGGACTGGACGTCGACCCGGATGTCGCCGGAGTGGACGGGGATCGGGAAGGGCTCGGCGGGCGGCAGGCCGGGGTTGAAGGCGCCGTCGACCAGCAGGCCCCAGACGTTGCCGAACGAGACGTGGCCGACGAGGTCCTCGATGTCGACGCCGCGGTACCGCAGGGCGCCGCCCTCCTTGTCGGGTTCGGCGATCTCCGTCTCGAACGCGACGACTCCTTCGAGTCCGGGTACGAAGTCGGACATCAGGCGGCTCCTCGTGACGTGTGCGGCGATGGACGGGTACGACGGGTGGTCGAAGCGAGCGCGTTCTGCGGATCCACGGTCGTGAAGCGAAGGTTTTCGCAGGCTCGCGGTCCCGAACGGTCACTCGGGTGATGCCCGGTGCGGTCGGTGGTCACCCGAACCGGTGGGCATTCGCACGATATCCCTCGGTGCGGCCCTTGGGGAGCCACGGTGTGGCACTCAGTGCCAGGCAGTGATCAAGGCCACCGCCCGTGCGGCACCCCCGCGGCGCCCGTGCGGCAATATGACCGTGTGACCGACGACTCCGTTCCCCGCGTGCCCGATCCCGCCGCCATGCGCCGGCACTACCGGGCGGAGGGGCTCGCCGAGGCCGACCTGGCCGCCACCCCCGTGGAGCAGTTCGCGCGCTGGTTCCGGCAGGCCGCGACGGAGGGCCGGCTGTTCGAGCCGAACGCGATGGTCGTCTCCACGGCCGACGCGCAGGGCCGGCCCGGCTCGCGCACGGTGCTGCTGAAGCACTTCGACGACCGCGGCTTCGTCTTCTACACCAATTACGGCTCCCGCAAGGCCCGCGACCTCGACGCCAACCCGTACGTCTCGCTGCTGTTCCCCTGGTATCCGATGGCCCGGCAGGTCATCGTGACCGGCGTGGCGCGGCGCACCGGGCGCGACGAGACGGCGGCGTACTTCCGCACCCGTCCGCACGGCTCCCAGCTGGGCGCGTGGGCCAGCACCCAGTCGGCTGTGATCTCCGGCCGGGAGGAGCTGGAGGACGCGTACGCCGCTCTGGTGGCCCGTTATCCGGAGGGCGAGCAGGTGCCGGTGCCGCCGCACTGGGGCGGTTTCCGGGTGGCGCCGCGGTCGGTGGAGTTCTGGCAGGGGCGGGAGAACCGGCTGCACGACCGGCTCCGGTACGTCGCGCGGGACGACGGGAGCTGGCGGGTGGAGCGGCTCGGCCCCTGATCATGCCTTGTTCACGGCCTCTGGTCATGCCTTGATCACGGCCTCTGGTCATGCCTTGATCACGGCCCCGAATCGGCCGTTGACAACGGCCCTGAATCAGTCTGTGACGACGGACCTGACGGCCTTCGGGGGATGCCCCCGCTCGTCGGCCGGGGGCCGTGGGCCGTCAGTACTGGCCCCACAGGAGTGCCGTGCGGTGGCCCTCCAGCGGGCCCGCGGCCAGGCGGGCGCGGAAGCCGTCGGTGAACTCGGGCCAGTTCCAGAACTCCAGGCCGAGGTGGCCGAAGGCGAGCGGGGCCTCGTCCCACGCCCACTCCGGGACCGGGACGGCCGCGGCGCAGGCGGGGCAGTCGACGGCGGCGGCGCCGGTCTTCTCCCAGGTCTCCATGGCGTCGCCGAAGCGCTGCCACGCGCCCTCGTGCAGGGGGATGCCCCACGCGCAGCGCGGGCAGAGGGCGGCGCCGGGCATGTCGGCGCCGCTGGTGAAGACGGTGCGGCCGGTGCGGACGGCGAGCGCGCCGCTCGGCTCCCAGTCCGGGTCGTCGGTCACGGCCCGGTTCCAGTGCGGGCCCGGCGGGTGGCCGGGGCCGCTTCCGGGCACGTGCTCGGTGGGCTCGGCCAGCACGACGCCCTCGTCCACCAGCCACCGCACGGCCCGTTCGGCGAGTGCCGGCGCCTGCTCCGCGGTCGCGTCGAGGTCGACGATCGTCTGAAAGAAGTCGCCCATGCGCATACCGTAGCCGTTGCCGTGCGGCGCCCTCAGCGCAGCGTCCGGTCCAGCAGTCCGGCCCACTGCGCCACGACCCGTTCCCGACGTCCCGCGTCGTCGGTGAGGAGGTTGGCCAGGCCCAGGCCGCGGGCCATGTCGAGCAGGCCCTGGACGGTTTCGCGGACGCCGGGGCGGTTCTCGTCGGCGCCGAGGAGTTCCACGGCGATGCGGTGGGTCTCGCGGCCGACGCGGGCCTCCAGTTCGGTGACCCTGGGGCGGAGCTGTTCCTCGTTGGAGGCGGCGACCCACAGGTGCAGGGCGGCGCGGAAGAGGGGGCCGGTGTAGAGGTCGACGAGGGCGGCCACGACCGCGTGCCGGTCGCCGGCGGCGCCCTCGGGGAAGAGGGCGCGCAGGGCGTTGGAGCGTTCCTCGGCGACGTACTCGACGGCGGCGGTGAACAGGTCCTCGCGGGTCGGGAAGTGGTGCTGGGCGGCGCCCCGGGAGACGCCGGCGCGTTCGGCGACGACGGCGACCGTGGAGCCCGCCCAGCCGTGTTCGGCCAGGCAGGACACGGCGGCCTCCAGGAGCCGCCGCCGGGTGGCCCGGCTGCGGTCCTGCTTGGGTGCGCGCTCGGATGCCGTGGTCACGTCCATTGCCTGCTCACACCACCCATGGAGGTTCCCGTCGTTCGAGGAAGGCCGTCATGCCCGCGCGGGCGTCGGCGGAGGCGAACATCCGGGCCGAGAGGGCGGTCAGCCGCGCCGCGTCCCGGTCGAACGTCTCCAGCACCCTAGCCGTGAGCAGCCGTTTCGTCTCGGCCAGGGCCTCGGGTGCGGACCTGCGCAGTCCGTCGAGGACGGGTGCGAGGACGCCGTCGGCGTCGTCGCCGGCCGCGGTGAGCAGGCCGGTGCGGACGGCCTCGGCGGCGTCGAAGCGTTCACCGGTGAGGTAGAGGCGGGCGAGGGCGCGCGGGTCGGTGCGGGGCAGCAGGGTCAGGGAGATCACGGCGGGGGCGACGCCGATGCGGACCTCGGTGAAGGCGAAGGTGGCGGTGTCGGCGGCGACGGCGACGTCGCAGGCGGCGAGGAGGCCGAGGCCGCCCGCGCGGACGTGTCCGGTGACGCGGGCGACGACCGGTTTCGGCAGTTCCACGATGCCGCGGAGGAGGCCGACCAGGGCGTCGGGGTGGGGCGGGTCGCGCAGGTCGGCGCCCGCGCAGAAGGTGGTGCCGCTGTGGGTGAGGACGACCGCGCGGACGTCGTCGTCCTCGCCGGCGTCCGCGAGGGCGTCGGCGAGTTCGCCGACCAGGGCGGCGGACAGGGCGTTGCGGGTGTCCGGCGAGTCGAGGACGAGGGTCTGCACCGCGCGGTCGCGGCTGCGGGCGATCAGTGCCATCTGCGCTCCCTGGGCTGTGGGCGGGTCAGTACGACTTGGGCAGGCCCAGGGTCTGGTGGGAGACGTAGTTGAGAATCATCTCCCGGCTCACGGGGGCGATGCGGGCCACCCGCGCGGCGGTGATCAGGGAGGCGAGTCCGAACTCGCGGGTGAGGCCGTTGCCGCCGAGGGTGTGCACGGCCTGGTCGACGGCCTTCACGCAGGCCTCTCCTGCGGCGTACTTGGCCATGTTGGCGGCCTCCCCCGCGCCGGCGTCGTCCCCGGCGTCGTAGAGGTGGGCGGCCTTGCCCATCATCAGGCGGGCGAGTTCGAGGTCGATGTGCGCCTGGGCGAGGGGGTGGGCGACGGCCTGGTGGGCCCCGATGGGGGTGTTCCAGACGGTGCGGTCACGGGCGTACTCGACGGCGCGGGCGAGGGCGTAGCGGCCCATGCCGATGGCGAACGCGGCCGTCATGATGCGCTCGGGGTTGAGCCCGGCGAACAACTGCAGCAGGCCCGCGTCCTCTCCCCCACTGCCGAAAGCGTGGGAGGGGCCCCCACCCACGAGGGCGTCTGCGGGGAGCCGTACGTCGTCCAGGGTCAGTTCGAACTGCTTCTCGGCGGCGTTGATCTCCATGTCGATGGGGCGCCGGGAGAAGCCCTCGGCGTCGCGCGGGACGATGAACAGGCAGGGCTTGAGGCGTCCGGTGCGGGCGTCCTCGGTGCGGCCGACGATCAGGACGGCGTCGGCGCGGTCCACGCCGGAGATGAAGACCTTGCGGCCGGTGAGGAGCCAGTCGGCGCCGTCGCGGCGGGCGGTGGTGGTGATGCGGTGGGAGTTGGAGCCGGCGTCGGGCTCGGTGATGCCGAAGGCCATGGTGCGGCTGCCGTCGGCCAGGCCGGGAAGCCACTCCCGTTTCTGCGCCTCGGTGCCGAAGCGGGCGATGACCGTGCCGCAGATGGCCGGGGAGACGACCAGCATGAGCAGCGGGCAGCCGGCCGCGCCCAGTTCTTCGAGGACGAGGGACAGTTCGGTGATGCCGCCGCCTCCGCCGCCGTACTCCTCCGGGAGGTTGACGCCCAGGTAGCCGAGTCTGCCGGCCTCGGACCAGAGTTCCTCGGGGTGGCAGCCTTCCTGGACGGTCGTGGCGAGGTAGGCGCGGCCGTAGCGGGCGCCCAGGGCGGCGACTGCGGCGCGGAGGGCTTTGTGCTCCTCGGACTCGATCAGGGGGGTCACGGGTTTCCTCCGGGTGCGGGTAGTGGGTGGCCGGACGCGCGGTTCCCCGCGCCCCTGGGGACGTCGTCCTCCACGACCGCCAGGAGGGTGCCGACCTGGACTCGTTGGCCGATGGCCGCGTGCAGGGCCGTCAAGGTGCCCGTCGCCGGGGCGGAGATCCGGTGCTGCATCTTCATCGCCTCCAGCCACAGCAGCGGCTGTCCCGCCTGCACCGCGGACCCCTCCGTCAGGCCGTCCGCCACCCTCGCCACCGTTCCCGGCATGGGGGCGAGGAGGGAGCCGGGGGCGTGGTGCGGGGTGGGGTCGGGGAAGCGGGGGAGGGCCTTGAGGCGGGTGGCGCCGACGTGCACCTCGTCGCCGTAGCGGGCGACCTCGAAGCGGCGTCGTACGCCGTCCGCTTCGAGGACGACGAGATCGGCCGTGACGGCGACGACGTGGACGCCCTCGGCCGTGAAGCCGTCGCGGGTGTGGTGGTAGCGGACCTCGTGCTCCTCCCCCGCCATCGCGTACCGCTTGGTCTGCGGCTGGGAGGGGAGGTTGCGCCAGCCGCCGAAGCGGGAGCGGCCGTGGGCGTCCGCGAGGGCGGCGGCGAGGGGGGCGAGCGGGTCGGGTGCGGGTTCGGTGAGTTCGGGCAGGTGGCGGTCGTAGAAGCCGGTGTCCGCGCGGGCGGTGGTGAACTCCTCGTGCCGCAGGGAGCGGACGAGGAGGTCGCGGTTGGTGACGGGGCCGTGGACGGTGGCCCGTTCCAGCGCGCCGGCGAGCCTGCGGACGGCTTCCGCGCGGGTGGGGGCGTGGGCGACGGCCTTGGCGAGCAGGGGGTCGTAGTGGACGCCGATCTCGTCGCCGTCGGTGTAGCCGGTGTCGAGGCGGACGCCGTCGGGGACGGCGAGGCGGTGCAGGGTGCCGGTCTGCGGGGCCCAGCCGTTCGCCGGGTCCTCGGCGTAGAGGCGGGCCTCGACGGCGTGGCCGCGCGCGGGCGGGGGCTCGGCGTCCAGGGCGTGGCCCTCGGCGACGCGGAGCTGGAGGGCGACCAGGTCGATGCCGAAGACGGCCTCGGTGACGGGGTGTTCGACCTGGAGGCGGGTGTTCATCTCCAGGAAGTGCGCGGTGTCGCCGGCGACGAGGAACTCGACGGTGCCGGCCCCGACGTAGCCGACGGCGCGGGCGGCGCGTACGGCGGTGTCGTACAGCTCGGCCGTGAGGCGCTCGGAGAGGCCGGGGGCGGGGGCCTCCTCGATGACCTTCTGGTGGCGGCGCTGGAGCGAGCAGTCGCGGGTGCCGAGCGTCCACACGGTGCCGTGCGTGTCGGCGAGGATCTGCACCTCGACGTGGCGGCCGGCCTCGACGTACGGCTCGACGAACACCTCGCCGTCCCCGAAGGCGCTCGCGGCCTCCGCGCGGGCCCCCTCCAGCGCGCCCGCCAGGTCCTCCAGGCGCCGTACGATCCGCATCCCGCGTCCGCCGCCGCCCGCCGCCGCCTTCACCAGCACCGGCAGGTCGGCCTCGGTGACCTCGCCGAGCGGGGCGATGCCCAGCAGTCGCTTGGCACGGGTCTTGGACGCCATCGCCTCGACGGCCTCCGGCGGCGGCCCGATCCAGGTCAGTCCGGCGTCGAGGACCGCGCGGGCGAAGCCGGCGTTCTCGGAGAGGAAGCCGTAGCCGGGGTGCACGGCGTCGGCGCCGGCGGCGACGGCGGCGCGCACGATCAGGTCGTCGCGCAGGTAGGTGTCGGCGGGCGTGTCACCCGGAAGTCGTACGGCGGCGTCGGCCACGCGCGCGTGGAGCGCGTTCTCGTCCGCGTCGGAGTGCACGGCGACCGTGCGGACGCCCAGCTCACGGCAGGTGCGGAAGACCCGGCAGGCGATTTCGCCCCGGTTGGCGACGAGCAGGGAAGTGATCATGTCGGGGGTCCCTCACATCCGGAAGACGCCGAAGCCGCCGCGCACGCCCTCGTAGGGGGCGGTGTGGACGGCGGACAGGCACAGGCCGAGGACGGTGCGGGTGTCGCGCGGGTCGATGACGCCGTCGTCGTACAGCCGGCCGGACAGGAACATGGGCAGCGACTCGGACTCGATCTGCTGCTCGACCATGGCGCGCAGCCCCGCGTCCGCCTCGTCGTCGTACGGCCGGCCCTTCGCGGCGGCGGACTGGCGGGCCACGATGGACAGCACGCCGGCGAGCTGCTGCGGGCCCATGACGGCGGACTTGGCGCTGGGCCAGGCGAAGAGGAAGCGCGGGTCGTAGGCCCGTCCGCACATGCCGTAGTGCCCGGCGCCGTAGGAGGCGCCCATGAGGACGGACAGGTGCGGGACCTTCGAGTTGCTCACCGCGTTGATCATCATCGCGCCGTGCTTGACGATGCCGCCCTGCTCGTAGCGGCTGCCGACCATGTAGCCGGTGGTGTTGTGCAGGAACAGCAGGGGGATGTCGCGCTGGTTGGCGAGCTGGATGAACTGGGCGGCCTTCTGCGACTCCTCGCTGAACAGCACGCCCTGGGCGTTGGCCAGCACGCCGATCGGGTAGCCGTGGAGCCGGGCCCACCCGGTCGTCAGGCTCGTCCCGTACAGCGGTTTGAACTCGTCGTAGTCGGAGCCGTCGACGATGCGCGCGATGACCTCGCGCGGGTCGAAGGGGGTTTTGAGGTCCTCGGGGACGATGCCGAGGAGTTCCTCGGGGTCGTACTCGGGCGGCTCTACGGGTCCGGCCGGGTCGGGGTGGGCCTTGCGGTGGTTGAGCCGGGCGACGATCCTGCGGGCCTGCCGCAGCGCGTCCCGCTCGTCGAGGGCGAAGTGGTCGGCGAGGCCGGACACGCGCGCGTGCATGTCGGCGCCGCCGAGGGACTCGTCGTCGCTCTCCTCGCCGGTCGCCATCCTGACCAGCGGCGGCCCGCCGAGGAACACCTTCGCGCGCTCCTTGACCATGACGACGTGGTCGGACATGCCGGGGACGTACGCGCCCCCGGCCGTGGAGTTGCCGAAGACGACGGCGACGGTGGGGATGCCGGCCGCCGAGAGCCGGGTGAGGTCGCGGAAGACCGCCCCGCCCGGGATGAAGATCTCCTTCTGGGAGGGCAGGTCGGCGCCGCCGGACTCGACCAGGCTCACGCAGGGCAGCCGGTTGGCGAGGGCGATGTCGTGGGCGCGCAGTGCCTTCTTCAGGCTCCAGGGGTTGCTGGCGCCGCCGCGCACGGTCGGGTCGTTGGCGGTGATCAGGCACTCCACGCCCTCGACGACCCCGATGCCGGTGACGAGGGAGGCGCCGACCGCGTACTCGCTGCCCCAGGCCGCCAGCGGCGACAGCTCCAGGAACGGCGTGTCCGGGTCGACGAGCAGCTCGACGCGCTCCCGTGCGAGCAGCTTGCCGCGCGCGCGGTGGCGTTCGACGTACTTGTCGCCGCCGCCCGCGAGGGCCTTGGCGTGCTCGGCGTCGAGGGCGGCGAGCTTGCCGAGCATGGCGTCGCGGTGGGCCGCGTAGTCGGGGCCGGTGGTGTCCAGGGCGGAGGAGAGGACCGTCACAGCAGGGTCTCCGGGATGTCCAGGTGGCGGGAGCGCAGCCATTCGCCGAGGGCCTTGGCCTGCGGGTCGAAGCGGGCCTGCGCGGCGGCGCCCTCGCCGAGGAGGCCCTCGACGGTGAAGTTGAGGGCACGCAGGTGCGGCAGGACGTGGCGGGTGACGGGCAGGGCGGCGGCCTCGGGGATCAGCTGCCGGAACCGGTCGACCGTCAGCTCGTGGGCGAGCCAGCGCCAGGCGTCGTCGCCGGGCGTCCAGACGCCGACGTTGGCGTCGCCGCCCTTGTCGCCGCTGCGGGCGCCGGCGACGAGCCCGAGGGGCGCGCGGCGGGTGGGGCCGGGCGGCAGGGGCTCGGGCAGCGGCGGCTGCGGGACCTCCTCCAGCGGCCGGGTGTGCGCGGGCGGCGGCACGGGGAGGCGGCGGCCGTCGTGCAGGACGGCGACGTGCCCGACGGCCGTCTGCGGGACGGAGCGCGCCTCGAAGACGCCGTACGGCGTCCCTTTGCCGGGCGGTGCGAGCAGGTGGAAGCCGGGGTAGCTCGCCAGCGCCAGTTCGACGGCGGCCCCGCTGAGGGCGCGGCCGACCTTGTCGGGGTCGGGGTCGCGGACGACGAGCCGGAGCAGGGCGCCGGCGGTCTCCTCGGTGGCGGCGTCGGCGTGGTCGGTGCGGGCGAGGTCCCAGCGCACGTCGGCGGGCGGCGACTTGGCGAGGGCGTCGGTCATCTGTCCCTTCACGAGCGCCGCCTTGGCCTCGATGTCGAGCCCGGTGAGCACGAAGGCGACCTCGTTGCGGAAGCCACCGAGGCGGTTGACGCCGACCTTGAGGCCGGGCGGCGGGGCCTCGCCGCGCACTCCCTCGACGCGCACCCGGTCGGGGCCCTCCTGGACGAGCCGCACGGTGTCGAGGCGGGCGGTGACGTCGGGCCCGGCGTACCGGGCGCCGACCGTCTCGTAGAGGAGCTGCGCGGTGACCGTGCCGGTGTCGACGAAGCCGCCCGCGCCGGGGTGCTTGGTGATGACCGAGGTGCCGTCCTCGTGGATCTCGGCGAGCGGGAAGCCGGGGCGGCGGACGTCCCGGCCCGGGAAGAAGGAGTAGTTGCCGCCGGTGGCCTGCGGCCCGCACTCCAGGACGTGTCCGGCGACGACGGCCCCCGCGAGCCGGTCGTGGTCGTCGGGTCCCCAGCCGAAGTGGGCGGCGGCGGGTCCGGTGACCAGGGCGGCGTCGGTGACCCGCCCGGTGACGACGAGGTCGGCGCCCTCGCGCAGGCAGGCGGCGATGCCGAAGCCGCCGAGGTAGGCGTGGGCGGCGAGGGCACCGGGGTGGGCGGCGGTGAGGTCGTCGCCCTCGACGTGGGCGACCCGGACGGGCAGGCCGAGCCGGTCGGCCAAGTCCCGGATCTCCGCGGCGAGTCCGGCGGGGTTGAGCCCTCCGGCGTTGGTGACGATCCGCACGCCCTTCTCGTGGGCGAGGCCGAGGCATTCCTCCAACTGCCGCAGGAACGTGCGCGCGTATCCGGCGTCCGGGTCCTTCATCCGGTCCCGGCCGAGGATGAGCATGGTCAGCTCGGCGAGGTAGTCGCCGGTGAGGACGTCGAGTTCACCGCCGGTGAGCATCTCGCGCAGGGCGTCGAAGCGGTCGCCGTAGAACCCGGAGGCGTTGCCGATGCGGAGGGTCATCGCCCGTCCCCCTTGGGCGGGCGTCCGCTGCCGGGCGGGCCGGCGAAGGCCTGGGCGATGTCGAGCCAGTGGTCGGCGTCGGGGCCGTGGGCGGTGAGGGCGAGGTCGGCGCGGTGGGCGCGGCGGGTGACGAGGAGGCAGAAGTCGAGGGCGGGGCCGGTGACACGCTGGGCGGCGTCCTCGGGGCCGTAGGTCCACGACTGCCCGCTCGGTGCCACCAGTTCGACGCGGAACTCCTCGCCGGGTGGCGTGAGCCCGTGCACCCCGAAGGCGTGGTTGCGGGCACGGACGCCGATCCGGGCGACGTGCCTGAGCCGGTCCGTGGGGGCGCGGGTCACACCGAGCGCGTCGGCGACGTCCAGGCCGTGGGCCCAGGTCTCCATCAGTCGGCCGGTGGCCATGGAGGCGACGGCCATGGGCGGCCCGAACCAGGGGAACCGTGCCCCGTCGGGCGCGGCCCGCAACGCCGCGTCGAGCGCGGTACGGCCCTCCCGCCAGCGCCGGAGCAGTTCGGCGGGCGGCAGTCGGGCCCCCTCCTCGGCCCCGTCGTCCACGAACCCGCCGGGCGAGGCGAACGCCTTCTCCCCGATCTCCCGGAACCCGTCCGCGTCGGTGACGGCGAGCAGGGCGGCGTGGTCGGTCCAGGCGAGGTGGGCGATCTGGTGGGCGACGGTCCAGCCGGGGGCGGGGGTGGGGAGCGCCCAGCGCTCCGGTTCCAGCTCGGCGACGAGCTGATCGAGGTCTTGGCTTTCGGCACGCAGGTCGTCGAGAACGGGCGTCGGGTCGGCCATGGGGGCGAGCATGGCAGGGGGGTCAGAAACAATCAAGCATGATTGCTTACTTTGTTCGCGGCTTCATTGTGTGGCTGATTCACTACCGTGAGTGAGAGGAGGTGGTGACATGCCCATTCGTCAACTGGACCCCAGCGCGTCGCCGTTGGACTACTACGGATACGAGTTGCGGCGTCGGCGGGAGGCCGCGAGGCTCACGCTGGCGCAGTTGGGGGCGATCCTGTTCTGCACGGGGTCCCTGGTCGGCCAGATCGAGACGGCGGCGAAGGTGCCGACGCGGGAGTTCTCGGAGCGGGTGGACGCGGCACTGGGGACGGACGGGATGTTCTCCCGACTGGTGGGGCTGGTGCTGCGGAGCCAGTTGCCGAGTTGGTTCCAGCCGTATGCGGAGATGGAGGCGAAGGCGGCGTACATCTCGACGTACCAGGCGCAGTTGGTACATGGATTGCTGCAGACGAAGCGGTACGCCCGTGCGGTGCTCGGCATTCGCGGTGACCATGACCTCGACAGCCAGGCGGCCGCGCGGCTGGACCGCCAGCGCATCCTGCACCAGGACCAGCCGCCCGCGATGTGGGTGGTCCTGGGCGAGGCCGTTCTGCACCAGGAGGTCGGCGGACGAGGCGTCATGCGCGAGCAGTTGGCCCACCTCCTGGCGATGCAGAAGCGCCGGTGGCTGGAGATCCAGGTACTGCCGTTCGAGGCCGGGGCGCACTCCGGGCTGATGGGTTCGTTCAACCTGTTGCGCTTCGAAAAGGACCCCGACATCGTCTACACCGAGGACTTCGTCCAGGGCCACATGACCGCCAATCCGGAAGCGGTCAGGGAGGGTTCGGTCCGTTACGATCACCTGCAGGCCGCCGCCCTCTCCGTGGACGACTCGGCGGCTCTCATCGCCCGTGTGATGGAGGATCGGTATGGGAACGAACCTGGACCTGACGGGCGCGACGTGGCGTAGGTCGTCGCACAGCGGCGACACCGGCGGGCAGTGCGTGGAGTGCGCTCCCCTCGGCACCGCCGCCTGGCGGAAGTCCTCCTACAGCGGCGACACCGGCGGCGATTGCGTCGAGGTCGCCGACCTCGCCCCCCACATAGCCGTCCGCGACTCGAAGGCCCCCGCGGCCGGGGCCCTCACCGTGACCCCGGTCGCCTTCTCGGCGTTCGTGGCGGCAGCCGCCGAGGGCC
Organism: Streptomyces sp. NPDC006610; assembly: GCF_040611575.1. Taxonomy (NCBI): domain Bacteria; kingdom Bacillati; phylum Actinomycetota; class Actinomycetes; order Kitasatosporales; family Streptomycetaceae; genus Streptomyces; species Streptomyces sp. NPDC006610. Next base: position 121,616 of record NZ_JBEXOP010000012.1, on the reverse strand, counting down.
GCTTGGGCTGAACGTCCGACCCTCGCCTCCGAGGCGTATACGAGACGTATACTCACTCCATGAGCGACGTCATGATCCGCGTTCCCGCCGAAGTCCGTGACCAGCTGGCGGCCGTGGCCGAGTCCAGGGGCACCAGCCTGCGAGCGCTCATGCAGGACATAGCGGCTCAGACGCTGACGCGGGAGCAGTTGGAGGCCCGGGCGGAGCGGACCCGTGCCCTGCTCGCCGAGCGGTTCGGGCACTACGTGACCGACGAGGAGTCCGCCGAGATGCGGCGGAAGATGCGCGCCGCCACGGCCGCCCACCGGGCCACCCCCGCGGGGGGCCTCGCGGACGGCGAGGCCTCCGGGTGAACCCGATCGAACACTATGTCCTGGACACCCCGACGCTGCTCGCCCTGGGCGGCAACAAGCAGGTGTCGGGACTCGTGCACGCGGCGGCGGGCAGCGACGACGTCCGTCTCTGGGTGCCCGTCCTGAGCATGATCGAGGCGGAACGCGTGCGTTCCGGACTGGTCGAGCACATCGGCGTACTCGTGGACGTGCTGCGCGTCGTCGACGACGACTACGCCATGGCCGTCACGGTCGCCGCCCTGCGCGACGGGGACGTGCCCTTCGGGGTCGCGGCGGCCGTGCACGTCGCCCGGCCGAGCGTGATGTTCCCCGAGGGCGCGCTGGTGGCGACCGTGGAACCGGCGGCGTACGCCGGGCTCGGGGTGGGGGTGCTGGACCTCAACCGCTGATCGCCGCGGGCCCCTTCACCGGCCCCCGCCGCGTCTGCGTCCGCACCGCGCCCATGCTCGCCGCGATGACCAGGGCGATCGCCGCCGCCTCCGTCGTCGTGAGGGCCTGGTCGAGGATGAAGAAGCCGGCCGTCGCGGCGAGGGCGGGCTCCAGGCTCATGAGGATCGCGAACGTCGAGGCGGGCAGGCGGCGCAGGGCGAGGAGTTCGAGGGTGTAGGGCAGGACCGAGGAGAGCACGGCGACCGCCGCCCCGAGGGCCAGTGTCGTCGGGTTCAGGAGCTTCGTACCGGACTCGGCGATCCCCAGCGGGAGGGCCGCCAGCGCGGCGACCACCATCGCGAGCGCCAGCCCGTCGGCCTGCGGGAAACGGCGGCCGGTGCGGGCGCTGAAGACGATGTACGCCGCCCACATCGCCCCCGCCCCCAGCGCGAAGGCGGCCCCGACCGGGTCGAGGCTGTCGAAGCCTCCGCCGCTGAGCAGGAACACGCCGGCGAGGGCCAGCCCGGCCCACACCAGGTTGACGAGCCGGCGGGAGGCCACCACGGACAGCGCGAGCGGGCCCAGCACCTCCAGGGTGACGGCCGCGCCCAGCGGGATGCGGTCGACGGACTGGTAGAAGAGGGCGTTCATCGCGCCCGTGGTCAGGCCGAAGACGAGAACCGTCCCCCAGTCGGCCCGGGAGTACCCGCGCAGCCGCGGTCGGCACACCACCAGCAGCACGACCGCCGCGACCACCAGCCGCAGCGTCACGATGCCCAGCGCCCCGGCCCGCGGCATCAGGCTCACCGCGAGCGCCCCGCCGAACTGCACGGAGACCGCGCCGGCGAAGACCAGGCCCACCGGTCCCAGGGCGCCCCGCCCGCCCGGCGGCGTGACGTCCTGTGCCCGGCCCGTCGCGGGGGTGGCTGCGCTGGGCGTGGTCACGGGGGTCTCCAGGGGCTGGGCGGGCACTGCTCCCGACCAGAGTAATGAACCGCGTCAGGAGCGTGAAGTGGATATGGACCTGTACGACGGGCGGCCTCACCGACGATCGTCCAGCGCCTCCGCCAGCACCTCCGCCACATGTCTCCCCCGCACCCCCGCCAGCTGCTCCAGCTGGGTCCGGCACGAGAAGCCGTCCGCCAGGATCGCCGCGCCCTCCGGCGCCGCCGCCACCGCCGGGAGCAGTTGCTCCCCGGCGCAGGCCGCCGACACCTCGTAGTGGCCGCGGGTGAAGCCGAAGTCGCCCGCCAGGCCGCAGCAGCCGCCCGACAGGGCGCCGGTCAGGCCCGCCGCCGCGCGCAGCCGGGCGTCGGGGCCGTCGCCCAGCACCGCGTGCTGGTGGCAGTGGGTCTGGCCGGCCACCGGACGGTCGAGGCGGGGCGGCGTCCAGTCCGGCGCCAGCCGCTCCAGCGCCTCGGCGAAGGTCAGGACGCTCCGGGCGAGGCGCGCCGCGCGCGGGTCGTCGGGCAGCAGTTCGGGCAGGTCCGCGCGCAGGGCCGCCGCGCAGCTCGGCTCCAGCACGACCACCGGCACACCGGCCTCCAGCACCGGCTCCATCAGGTCCAGCGTCCGCCGCAGGACCGACCGGGCCCGGTCCAGCTGGCCCGTCGAGACGTACGTCAGCCCGCAGCACACGCGCGACCGGCGCACCACCGCCCGCAGGGGCAGCCGCCGGGAGCGCCCGTCGGCCACCGGCGCGCCGGTCCGCGTCGGCGGCAGCGCGACCCGCAGCCCCGCCGCCTCCAGCACCCGCACCGCCGCCCGCCCGACGGAGGGCGAGAGGTGCTCGGTGAAGGTGTCCGGCCACAGCACCACCAGCCGCCCGTCCGCCCGGACCGGCGTCCGCCGCGTCCACCACCGGGTGAACGGCACCCGCGCCACCCGCGGGATCGCGCGCTCCGGCGCGATCCCCCCCACCCGCTTCACCACCCACGCCACCGGCCGCACCGACGCCAGGCCGTTCACCACCGCCCCCGCCCGCGCGCCCGCCACCAGCCCCAGCCACCTCGGCAGCCACCCCATCGCATAGTGGGCCGCCGGCCGCCGCCGGCCCGCGTAGTGGTGGTGCAGGAACTCCGCCTTGTACGTGGCCATGTCCACCCCCACCGGGCAGTCCGACCGGCACCCCTTGCAGGACAGGCACAGATCCAGCGCGTCGCGCACCTCCGCCGACCGCCAGCCGTCCGTGACCACCTCGCCCGCGAGCATCTCGTGCAGCAGCCGGGCGCGTCCGCGCGTGGAGTGCGCCTCCTCGCCGGTCGCGCGGTACGACGGGCACATCACGGCGGGCCCGGACGCCGTCGTCGTACGGCACTTGGCGACGCCCACGCAGCGGCGCACCGCCGCCGCGAAGTCGCCGCCGTCGTCCGGGTAGCCGAAGGCGACGGGGACCGGTTCACGGGGCAGCGGGGCGAAGCGGAGGTTGTCGTCGAGGCGGTGGGGGCGGACCAGCATGCCCGGGTTGAGGAGGTCGTGCGGGTCCCAGAGGGCCTTGGCGCGCTCGAACAGCGCGACCGTCTCCGCGCCGTACATCCGCGGCAGCAGCTCCGCGCGCGCCTGCCCGTCGCCGTGCTCGCCGGACAGCGAGCCGCCGTGCGCGACCACCAGTTCGGCCAGTTCCTCGGAGAAGCGGCGGAAGCGCGCCACCCCCGCCGCCGACAGCAGGTCGAAGTCGATGCGGACGTGGATGCAGCCGTCCCCGAAGTGCCCGTACGGCGTCCCGCGCAGGCCGTGCGCGGTCAGCAGTGCCCGGAACTCCCGCAGGTACGCGCCGAGCCGGGCGGGCGGCACCGCGCAGTCCTCCCAGCCGGGCCACGCCTCCGAGCCGTCCGGCATGCGGGTGGCCGTACCCGCGGCGTCCTCGCGGACGCGCCACAGGGCGCGCTGCCCGGCCGTGTCGGTGACCACGAGCGCGTCCACGACGCCGGCCGCCCGCCGGATCTCCTCCGCACGCGCGCGTGCCTGCGCCTGCGTGTCCCCGCCCGTCTCCACGAACAGCCAGGCCGCGCCGCGCGGGAGGTCGGCGGCAGCGGGGACCAGGTCCGCCGCCATGCCCTCGACCGTCAGCGGCCCGTGCGGCAGCAGGCCCGCCGCCGCTTCCGCCGCCCCGCTCTCGTCCGCGTACCCGAGCACGGCCAGCGCCCGCGCGCGGGGCGCCTCCACCAGCCGCACGACCGCCTCCGTCACCACCCCCAGCGTGCCCTCCGAGCCGCAGAAGGATCGGGCGACGTCCGCGCCCCGCTCGGGCAGCAGCGCGTCCAGCGCGTAGCCGGAGATACGGCGGGGCAGCTCCGGGAAGCCGGTGCGCAGCCGCGCCAACTCCCCCTCCACCAGCCGCCGCAGCCCTTCCGGAGCGCCCTGCCAGTCCCGCCCCGGGCGCAGCGACCGCCCGTCCGAGGTCAGCACCGACAGCTCGCGGACGTTGTCGGCCGTCGTCCCCCAGGCCACCGAGTGGGAGCCGCAGGAGTTGTTGCCGATCATTCCGCCGAGGGTGCAGCGGCTGTGGGTGGAGGGGTCGGGGCCGAAGCGCAGCCCGTGCGGGGCGGCGGCCTCCTGGAGGCGGTCCAGGACGAGGCCGGGCTGGACGACGGCCGTGCGCGCGCCGGCGTCCAGGGACAGCAGCCGGTTCATGTGCCGGGTGAAGTCCAGCACCACGCCCGTGCCGGTGGCCTGCCCGGCGATCGAGGTTCCCCCGCCGCGCGCCACCACCGGCACGCCGTGCTCCCGGCACACCTCCAGCGCCGCCGCCACGTCGTCGGCGTCGCGGGGCGCTACCACGCCCAGCGGGACGCGCCGGTAGTTGGAGGCGTCCATGGTGACCAACGCCCGCGCGGTGACGCCGAAGTCGACGTCGCCCCGCACGGCCCGGCGCAGCGCCGCTTCCGTATCGCTCATACGTTCAAGCTCCCACCCTGTGCCACCGCGCACCACGCGCGGGCGGCGGCTTGCGCCGAAGATCCCGTCGTCTCATCGAACGGACACGTTTCCGTCCGGTTTCGCCAAGAGATACCCTCCGGATCGTGGCTGAGATCCAGATTCCTTCTGACATCAAGCCCGCGGACGGTCGTTTCGGCGCGGGTCCCTCCAAGGTGCGGACGGAGGCGCTGGACGCGCTCGCCGCGACCGGTACGTCCCTCCTCGGCACCTCCCACCGGCAGGCTCCGGTGAAGAACCTGGTCGGCAAGGTGCGCGAGGGCATCAGCGAGCTGTTCCAGCTCCCCGACGGCTACGAGGTGATCCTCGGCAACGGCGGCTCCACGGCGTTCTGGGACATCGCGACGCACGGCCTGATCGAGAACAAGTCGCAGCACCTCAGCTTCGGCGAGTTCTCCTCCAAGTTCGCCAAGGCGGCCAAGCTGGCCCCCTGGCTGGCCGAGCCCACGATCGTCGCCGCCGACCCGGGCACCCATCCGCAGGCGGCTGCCGAGGCGGGCGTGGACGTGTACGCGTTCACGCACAACGAGACCTCGACCGGCGTCGCCATGCCCATCGAGCGGGTGGCCGGCGCGGACGAGGGCGCCCTCGTCCTGGTCGACGCCACCTCCGGCGCGGGCGGCCTGCCGGTGGACGTCGCCGAGACGGACGTCTACTACTTCGCGCCCCAGAAGTCCTTCGCCTCCGACGGCGGCCTGTGGATCGGCGTCTTCTCCCCGGCCGCGATCGAGCGCGCCGAGCGGATCCACGCGTCCGGCCGCCACATCCCGGAGTTCTTCTCGCTGCCGACGGCGATCGACAACTCCCGCAAGAACCAGACCTACAACACCCCGGCGCTGGCCACCCTCTTCCTGCTGAACCAGCAGCTGGAGTGGCTCAACGGCCAGGGCGGCCTGGACTGGGCGGTCCGCCGCACGGCCACCTCCGCGCGCACGCTCTACGGCTGGGCCGAGGACGTCAAGTACGCCAACCCGTTCGTCGCCGACCCGGCCAAGCGCTCCCAGGTCATCGGCACCATCGACTTCACCGACGAGGTGGACGCGGCGGCCGTCGCCAAGGTCCTGCGCGCCAACGGCATCGTGGACACCGAGCCGTACCGCAAGCTCGGCCGCAACCAGCTGCGCGTGGCGATGTTCCCGGCGATCGACCCGGCGGACGTCGAGGCGCTGACGAAGTGCGTCGACCATGTGATCGAGAAGCTGTAGCGGTCGCAGGAGCCGCGTACGGCACGCACGGCAGGGAAGGGCGCCCGACGGGAATCGGGCGCCCTTCGTCGTCTCCCACGGGGCTGGGCGGTCCCCGGCCCCGGCGGGCTACCGCCCCCGCTCCGCCGGGACGGTACTCAACGGCTCAGCCGCTGGAACCGGCGCACCGCCAGCGGCAGGAAGACCGCCGTCAGGACGACCGGCCACACCCCCGCCATCAGCAGCGCGTGCTGTTCCACCCAGGAGTCCCCGCCGCCCACCGGCGTCCCGAACAGCTCCCGTGCGGCGGCGGCCGTGGAGGAGATCGGGTTCCAGGCGGCCACCCAGCCCAGCCAGTCGGGCATGAGCTGCGGGGCGACGAAGATGCTGGAGATCATCGTCAGCGGGAAGGCCACCGCGAACAGCCCGCCCGCCGCCTCGGGGTTGGGCACGAGCAGCCCGAGCCACACGCCGACCCAGATCAGCGCGAACCGCAGCCACAGCAGCAGCCCGAAGGCGGCCAGGAAGCCCCAGCCCCCGTCCGGGCGCCACCCCATGGCCAGCGCGGTGAGCATCATGATGGCCAACTCGGCGCAGGCCACGATGAGATCGGTCAGTCCGCGCCCGGCGACCACCGCGGACGACGCCATCGGCATCGACCGGAACCGGTCGATGACCCCCTTGGTGGCGTCGTAGACGACGACCGTGGCGGTGTTGATGAAGCCGAACGCCATCGTCATCACGAACATGCCCGGCATCAGGAAATCCTGGTAGTCCCCGCCGCCGGGAACCTGCATGGCGCTGCCGAAGACATAGCCGTACAGCAGGACGGAGAGGATCGGGAAGCCCAGCTGCCAGGCGATGTTGACGGGCTGGCGGCGGTAGTGGGTCAGGCCGCGGCGGACGATGTTCCAGGAATCGGCGAGCAGCCAGTAGGCACGGCCGCGGCCGTCCGAGACGTTCAGATCGACGGCGCTCACGCGGCGGCCCCCTGCTCTTCCTTGTCGGTGCGGTGTCCGGTCAGGCGCAGGAACACGTCGTCCAGGCTCGGTCTGCGCAGTCCGATGTCCTCGACCCGCACGCCCTCGTCCTGGAGGGTGCGGGCGACGTCGGTGAGCGCGGCCACCCGGTCGGTGACCGGGGCGTGCACCCTCAACTCCGTCTCGTCGGCCTCGGGTTCGCCGTCCGACACCCGGGCGACGGCCTTCACCACCCGCGGGATGTCCGCGCGCTCGGCGACGACGACCTCGACGCGGTCGCCTCCGACGCGGTCCTTCAGGCCGTCCGGGGTGTCGTCCGCGATGGCCCGGCCCTGGTCGATGACGGTGATCCGGGAGGCCAGCCGGTCCGCCTCCTCCAGGTACTGCGTGGTCAGCAGCACGGTCGTGCCGCCGGCCACCAACGCCCGCACCGTGTCCCAGACTTCACCGCGGCTGCGCGGGTCGAGGCCCGTCGTCGGCTCGTCCAGGAACAGCACGGCCGGGGCGAGGATCATCGACGCGGCGAGGTCGAGGCGGCGCCGCATGCCGCCGCTGTAGCCGCCGACGCCCTTGTCCGCGGCGTCGGCGAGGTCGAACCGGTCCAGCAGCTCGGCGGCGCGCAGTTTGGCGCGTTTGCCGCCGAGGTGGAACAGCCGGCCGAACATCTCCAGGTTCTGCCGCCCGGTGAGCACCTCGTCCACCGCCGCGTACTGCCCGGTCAGCCCGATCCGGGCGCGGACCTCGCGCGGCCGGCGGGCCACGTCCAGCCCGGCCACCGTGGCCCGTCCGCCGTCCAGCCGGACCAGCGTCGACAGGATGCGCACGGCCGTGGTCTTGCCGGCGCCGTTCGGGCCGAGCAGCCCGTGCACCGTGCCCTCGCGGACGGCCAGGTCGAAGCCGTCGAGGGCGCGTTTGTCGCCGTACCGCTTCTGCAGGCCCTCGGCGCGCACGGCGAATCCGTCGGTCATGGGTTCCCCCTTCCGATAACTGAGTACACCGTACCCGATTGCGCGTACGCCGTACTCGGTTTTTTGCGGCGGACCTAAACTGCACCCATGACGAGCGGCGGCAAGGGCGGTACCGGCGGAACGGGCGGTACGGAGAGCAGCGGCAGCGGCGACATCGGCCGCACCCTGGAACTGCTGTGGGACCTCGGCAGGCGCCCCAGCCGCGGCCCCCGGCCGGGGCTGACGCTGGAGCGGATCGTGGAGACCGCCGTCGAGATCGCCGACCGGGAGGGCCTGGCGGCGGTCTCCATGCGCCGGATCGCCACGGAGCTGGGCACGGGCGCGATGACCCTCTACCGGTACGTCCCCGGCAAGGCCGAACTGCTCGACCTGATGCTGGACCGCGTCCAGCGGCCCTCGCAGGACCCCGAGGCCCTCGGCGACGGCGGCTGGCGGGCCGCGCTGGAGGCCCTCGGCCGCGCCACGCTCGCCCTCTACCGCCGCCACCCCTGGCTGCTCCAGGTCAACCAGTCCCGGCCGGTCCTCGGCCCCAGCGCCATCGAGGGCACGGAGAAGGTGCTCTCCCGGATCCGCCCGATGGGCCTGAGCGACGCGGAGCTGGTCTCGGCGATCCTCGTCGTCGACAACTACGTCGTCGGCGCCGCGCGCACCCGGCTCTACCAGGAGGAGGCCGAGCGCAGCAGCGGCCTGACGGACGCCGAGTTCTGGCAGGCGCAGGTGCCGGTGCTGGAGAAGGTCATGGCGAGCGGCCGCTACCCGGTGATGGCCTCCCTGTCGGCGGAGGCCTGGGGTCCTGACTTCGACCACTTCGAGTTCGGCCTCCAGCGGATCCTGGACGGCCTGGAGGCCCTGGTCGCCCGCCGCGCGGCGGGGCCCGGCACCCCCGGGTGACCCCCTCAGCGCCGGCGGCGCAGGCGCAGCAGCCCGATGACGGCGGCGACCAGGCCGGCGACGCCGAGCGCGGCGGGGCCGGGCCGGAACCCGTCGTCGTCCCCGCCCGCGGCCCCGGACCCGTTCCCGGAGGACGAACCCGCCCCCCGTCCGGAGCCCGCGTCCCCGCCGCCGCCCGGAACGTCCTCCGGCTCGACCGCGCTGCCCAGCCCCTCGCTGCCGTACATCAGCTTCGTCCCGTCGGCGGAGTACGTCACCGACTCCCCCTGCCCCTGGAACGGCACGCTGAGCCGGCCGATGCGCTCGATCCGGCCGTCGTTCCAGTCGTAGGCGATGCCGCCGAAGTAGCCCCGCACGGCGAGCTGCTCGCCGTTGGGGGAGAGGGCCGCGTCGGTGGCCCACAGGTCGACGGGCGCGACGGGCTCGAAGACGTTGGCGCCCGACGGGGACAGCTCGGCCGGCCCGGCGTACAGGTGCCCGCCGTTCTCCTGCTTGTCGATGATGTAGACGCGCCCGGTCTTCGGGTGCACGACCAGGGACTCGGCGTCGCGGGCGCCGTCGGAGTACCGGACCACGTACTGCGTGGCCCGCACGCTCTGGTCCCTCAGCCGCTTCGGCTCGGGGAGCCGGTACACCCAGACGTGGTCCCAGGTGCCGCCGAGGTTGTCGCCTATGTCGCCGACGTAGAGCTGGTCGTCGGGGCCGAGGGCGATGGCCTCGACGTCCCTGGGGGCGCCGACGCCGGTCATGGTGACCGTGGCGACGGTCTCGCCGGTGCGGCTGTCCACGGCGTAGAGGTAGGCGCCCTCGTCCTGGTCGTTGTGGGTCCAGTAGACGCCGGGGTGCTGCCGCGAGGCCGCGAGGCCGCTGGACTCGGTGATGCGCGGGTCCTCGATGGTGAACGCCTCGTTCCCGTCCTCGGCGAAGGCGGGCGGAGCGGCGAGGGCGGCGCCCGTCAGCAGGGCCGCGGCGAGGAACACGAAGGATCGGCGCATGTTCCCAAGCCTGCCACCCCGCCCGGCCGTTCACGGAGGGTGGCGGGCCTCACATCCCGTCCGCCGCGGCGATCGTTCATCATGAGCGGATGCTCAGGTTCATGCCCGTAGGCGACTCCATGACCATCGGCAGCGCGGGCGAACACACCTGGCGTCACCGCCTGTGGCAGCACCTGTGCGCCACCTACGGCGGCCCGTTCCGGATCGTGGGCCCGCGCGAGACGCTGTACGACAAGGCGGCCGAGGCCCCGACGTCGTACGCCTACGCCGACCCCGACTTCCCGCGCGGCCACCTCGCCGGCTGGGGCGAGGGATGGCTGCACATGGCCCCGCTGATCGGCGACGCGGTCCGCACGACCCGCGCGGACGTGCTGCTGGTCTCCCTGGGCCTGATCGACCTGGGCTTCTACACCAACGCCGAACAGACCGCCGACAACGTCCGCGCGTTCGTCACGGCGGCCCGTGAGGCGCGGCCCGCGGTGCGGATGGCGGTCCTCCCGGTGATCCCCAACGTCCGCGCGGCCTCGGACGACCACTTCGCCGCCGAGGTGGCCCGCTTCAACGACCTCCTGGCCAAGACCCTGACCGACCTGGACGCCCCCCGCTCCCCGCTGGTCCTCACCCCGGTCCCGCACGCCTGGGACATCCACACGGACACGTACGACGGCACCCACCCCAACGAGAACGGCGAGCACAAGATCGCGGCGACGTTCGCGGAGGTGCTGTACGAGGAGTGGGGGATGGGGGCGCGGTACGGGGCCTGACGCTCTCACCCACCCCAAGGACGGCGAGTACCTCAGCGAACTGTCGGTCTCCTACGGCGCGGACCTCGGCCTCACCGGCACACCGGTCGGCCTCGTCCTCAAGACGGACGACTTCCCCCGTGGCTGAATACCCTTGCGTGGAGCGCACTCCAAGTCGTTGGCTTGTGGACCATGAAGTACACGCAGCTCGGACGCACCGGACTCAAGGTCAGCCGACTCGTCCTCGGCACGATGAACTTCGGTCCCCAGACCGACGAGGCCGACAGCCACGGCATCATGGACGCGGCGCTCGACGCCGGGATCAACTTCTTCGACACGGCCAATGTGTACGGCTGGGGTGAGAACAAGGGCCGCACCGAGGAGATCATCGGAAGCTGGTTCGCCAAGGGCGGCGAGCGGCGCGACAAGGTCGTCCTCGCCACGAAGGTGTACGGGAACATGGGTCCCGACGGGGAGGCGTGGCCCAACCACGACAAGCTCTCCGCGCTGAACATCCGCCGGGCCGTCGACGCCAGCCTCAAGCGGCTGGGGACCGACTACATCGACCTCTACCAGTTCCACCACATCGACCGGAACACGCCGTTCGACGAGATCTGGCAGGCGATCGACGTCCTCGTCCAGCAGGGGAAGATCCTCTACGTCGGCTCCTCCAACTTCCCCGGCTACAAGATCGCCCAGGCCAACGAGGTCGCCGCCCGCAGGGGCGGGACGATCGGGCTGGTCAGCGAGCAGTGCCTCTACAACCTCGTCGAGCGGCGCGCCGAGATGGAGGTCATCCCGGCCTCGCAGGACTACGGCCTCGGTGTCATCCCCTGGTCGCCGCTGCACGGCGGACTGCTCGGCGGCGTCCTCAAGAAGGAGGCCCAGGGCGGCCGCCGCGCCTCCGGCCGGGCCGCCGACTCGCTCGCCGACCCGGCGCTGCGCGCGAAGATCGAGGCGTACGAGAACCTGTTGGAGAAGCACGGTCTGGAGCCCGGCGAGGCCGCGCTGGCCTGGCTGCTCACCCGGCCGGGCGTGACCGGCCCGATCGTCGGTCCGCGCACCGCCGAGCAGCTCGAGTCGGCGCTGCGGGCCGTCGAGCTGGAGCTGTCGCAGGACGTGCTGGCGGGACTGGACGAGATCTTCCCGGGCCCGGGGCCGTCCCCGGAGGCCTTCGCCTGGTAGGAGCGCACCGCAGGCGGGCGGCGGCCCACTGGCCTACTGCCCCAGGGCCGCCGCCACCGCCACCACAACGAACATCAGTACGAGCGCACCGGCCATGATCCGGTTTCTGGTCTTCGGGTCCACGCGTCGAGCCTAACCGGCCCCGCCCAGCGGCCAGCGGGCGACCGCCTCGTAGCGGGGCTGCTCGCCCGGGACGCCGGAGCGGGGCAGGTTGCTGCGCACCAGGGCCAGGTCCGCCACGGTCCAGGTGCTGCCCGCGAAGGCGCTCAGCGCGTCGACGTACGGCCGCACGTCCACGGCGTCCCGGCAGCGGGCCACCGTGAGGTGGGCCTTGTAACGCCGGTGCTCCCCCATCGGCACGCCCGCCTTCCGCGCCGCCGCCTCCGCGCGGTCCGCCAGCAGGCGCAGGGCGTCCAGATCCCCCGCCGCGCCCGCCCACAACGCCCGCCCGTGCCCGAACTGGCCCCCGCCGCTCACCGCCAGCGAGAACGGTGCGGTCCGGTGCGCGGCCCGCTCCAGCCGGGCCGCCAGCCCGGGGACGAGACCGTCGGCCACCTCGCCGTAGAACGCCAGCGTGAAGTGCCACCCGGGCCGCCCGGTCCACCGCAACGCGTCCGCCCCCGGCAGCCGCCGCAACGCGTCGACCTCGACGGCCAGCTCACGGACGACCTGTTCGGGGGGCAGCACGGCGGCGAAGAGTCTCATGGGGACAGTGTCCCCGGGGCGCGGACGCCCGTACGTGACCTTGTGACATGCGTATCGTTGGACTGCGCGGCCGCACTCGTGACAGGAGCGGCCGGGCAGGAGCGCCACGATGACCGTCCTCGACGACAGGATCGAGATGGCCGAGAGCAGCGCCGAACTTATGCTCGACACCATGTTCGAGTGGCTCGAGAAGATGCCCATCCCCGAGGGTTACAAGACCGAGATCGTCGGGGGTCACATCTTCATGGCACCGCAGCGGGACAACCACTGGGACATCATCGCGGCGCTCTACGACCAGTTGCGGACCAGGTATCCCCGCCGACGCCTCAAGTCCGACGTCCGCATCGACTACCCCGGCCATCTCAACGGCTTCGCCTCGGACCTGGTCGCTCTGTCGGAGGACGCGCGCAAGGACGACAAGGGCCGCTGGCGCTGCGACGACGTCGAGTTCGTCGCCGACGTGATCTCCAGGCAGACCGCCGCCAACGACTACGGCCCCAAAAAGGCCGCCTACGCCACCGCCGGAGTGCCGGTGTACCTGATCGTCGACCCGTACACCGGCACCTGGCAGCTCCACACCCTCCCGAAGGACGGCGAGTACCACGCGTCGCTCAGCTTCGGCTTCGGCGAGGAGATCGACCTGAGCGGCACGGCGGTCGGTCTCGTCCTCAAGACGGACGAGTTCCCCCGCGACTGACCCCCGTACGTCCTGCTACGCCGCCGTCGCCAGTTCCTCGCGGCGCTCGCGCGGTACGAGGCTGACCCTGGGGTGTCCGTGGTGCCAGCCGACCGCGAGGCGCAGGCCGCCGACGCGGGCCAGGACCAGGCCGATGACCGCGGCGGCCAGGGCGGCGACCGCGCCTCCCGCGGCGAGGCCGACCCGGGCGCCGTAGGCGTCGGTGATCCAGCCGACGATCGGGGCGCCGACCGGCGAGCCGCCGAGGAACACCATCATGTACAGGGCCATCACGCGCCCGCGCATGGCGGGGTCGGTGGACATCTGGATGTTGGTGTTGGCGGTGACGTTGACCGTCATGCCGAACAGGCCCAGCGGGATCATCAGCAGCGCGAACATCCACAGTTCCGGCGACGCCGCGGCGACGATCTCTATCGTGCCGAACACCAGCGCCGCCCCGCTCAGCACCCGCAGCCGGGCCCGGCCGCGCCGCGCGGCGAGCAGGGCTCCGGCCACCGACCCGACCGCCATGAGCGTGTTGAACAGGCTGTACGTGCCCGCGCCCGCGTGGAAGACGTCGTCCGCGAAGGCCGACAGGTACACGGGGAAGTTGAAGGCGAACGTGCCGACGAAACCGACCAGCACGATCGGCCAGATCAAATCCGGCCGCCCGGCGACATAGGCCAGCCCTTCGCGCAGCTGCCCCTTGCCGCGCGGGGTGCGCCGGGCGGGGTGCAGTTCGCGGCCCCGCATCAGCAGCAGCCCGGCGATGGGCGCGACGAAGGACAGGCCGTTGAAGAGGAACGCCCAGCCGGTGCCGACGCCGGTGATCAGCACGCCGGCGACGGCGGGGCCGACCATGCGGGCGGACTGGAAGTTGGCGGAGTTCAGGCTGACCGCGTTCTGGAGCTGGTCGGGGCCGACCATCTCGGAGACGAAGGACTGGCGGGCCGGGTTGTCGACGACCGTGGCGAGGCCGACGGCGAAGGCGGCGACGTACACGTGCCAGACCTCGACGTGTCCGGTGAGGGTGAGGACGGCCAGCGCCGTGCCGGTGAACGCCATGGCCGCCTGGGTGACCAGCAGCGCGGGGCGCTTGGGCAGGCGGTCCACCAGGACGCCGCCGTAGAGGCCGAAGAGGAGCATCGGCAGGAACTGCAGGGCCGTCGTCACGCCGACGGCGGTGGCGGAGCCGGTCAGGCTCAGCACCAGCCAGTCCTGGGCGATGCGCTGCATCCAGGTGCCGATGTTCGAGACGACCTGGCCGATGAAGTAGAGGCGGTAGTTGCGGACCTTCAGGGAGCTGAACATGGAGGACTTGCGGGTGTCCCCGGTGGGGGAGTCGTGGGTTGCCGGTGCGGGTGCGGAGTGTGCTCCGGGTCCCGTACTCAAAAGGGTTCGCCTCCTCGGATCGCGCTTACAGGTGTGCGAGCTTCTCCAGCACGGGGGCGGCGGCGCGCAGTTTCGCCCACTCGTCCTCGTCGAGGCCGTCGGCGAGGGCGGCCAGGAAGGCGTTCCGCTTGCGGCGGCTCTCCTCGAGCATGGCCTCGGCGCGTTCCGTCTGGGTGACGACCTTCTGGCGCCGGTCCTCGGGGTGCGGCTCCAGCCGGACCAGTCCCTTGGCCTCCAGCAGCGCGACGATGCGGGTCATCGACGGCGGCTGGACGTGTTCCTTGCGGGCGAGTTCGCCCGGCGTGGCCTGGCCGCAGCGGGCCAGGGTGCCCAGGACCGACATCTCGGTCGGGCTCAGCGATTCATCGACCCGCTGGTGCTTGAGGCGGCGGGAGAGCCGCATCACGGCGGATCTGAGGGAGTTCACGGCGGCAGCGTCGTCGCCATGGCTTAGGTCCGGCATGTTCTTTAGCGTAACTCATTACCCTGACTAAGGACCATCGGCGTGCACCCCGCCACAGCGTGACTCCGGACACGGGGATACCGGCGAACATCACTCATACGGGTGACCCCGGAGCGGAACCTAACGCAGGGGACCGAACAGTGCGACGACCCTCGACTCCATGGGGACCAGCGTGCTCAGCCTGCGGATGGATCACGAGCTGCTCGAACGGCTCCGCCATCACGCCGCGAAAAGGGGAATGAGCGTCCAGGACTATGTCGTCCGGACGCTCACTCGCGATGACTTCGACGAGCGGATGCAGGCCGCGGTGGAGGAGACGGAACGGTTCTACGGGGTGACGTGAGCGGCGCCCGCCGTCGCGCGGCCGGTCGCCGCAACGGAACCGGCGCCGTCCGTCCCGCAGCCGGTCACCGTCGCGCCACCGCTCAGGTCAGACCCAGTGCCGGCATCAGGTAGTAGAAGGCGAACACCGCCGACACCACGTACATCGCCGTCGGCACCTCCCGGCCCCGACCGGCCGCCAGGCGCAGCACCACGAAGGTGATGAAGCCCATGCCGATGCCGTTGGTGATCGAGTAGGTGAACGGCATCATCAGCATCGTCACGAACGCGGGGACGGCGATCGTGTGGTCCGCCCAGTCGATCTCCTTGACGGAGCCGGCCAGGATCAGGAAGCCGACCGCGATCAGCGCCGGGGTCGCCGCCTGCGACGGCACCATCGTGGCGACCGGCGTCAGGAACAGCGCGAGCCCGAACAGACCGCCGGTGACGACGTTCGCGAAGCCGGTGCGGGCGCCCTCGCCGACACCGGCCGTGGACTCCACGAAGCAGGTCGTCGCCGAGGAGGAGCCGGCGCCGCCCGCGGCGACCGCGATGCCGTCGACGAACAGGACCTTGTTGATGCCCGGCATCTGCCCCTGGGCGTCGGTCAGCTTCGCCTCGTCGCTGACGCCCATGATCGTGCCCATGGCGTCGAAGAAGCAGGACAGCAGCACGGTGAAGACGAACAGCACGCCGGTGAGCACGCCGACCTTGCCGAAGCCGCCGAACAGGCTGACCTCCCCGATCAGGCCGAAGTCGGGCGTGGCGACCGGGTTGCCGGGCCACTTCGGGGTCGTCAGGCCCCACGACGGCACCGTGGCGACGGCGTTGAGGACGACCGCGAGCGCGGTCATGGCGACGATCGAGATCAGGATCGCGCCGGGCACCCTGCGCACGATCAGCGCGAGCGTGAGCAGCACGCCGAGGACGAAGACGAGGACCGGCCAGCCGAGCAGCTGACCGCCGGTGCCCAGCTGGAGCGGGACGGTGGTGTGGGCGGCGTCGGGCATCCGCGTGACGAACCCGGCGTCCACCAGGCCGATGAGCATGATGAACAGGCCGATGCCGATGGCGATGGCCTTGCGCAGCCCGTGGGGGACGGCGTTCATCACGCGCTCGCGCAGACCGGTGGCGACGAGCAGCATCACCACGAAGCCGGCCAGCACGACCATGCCCATGGCGTCGGCCCACGACATCCGCGGGGCGAGCTGGAGGGCGACGACCGAGTTGACGCCCAGTCCGGCGGCGAGCGCGATCGGCACGTTGCCGATGACGCCCATCAGCAGCGTCGCGAACGCCGCCGTCACCGCGGTCGCCGTGACGAGCTGGCCGTTGTCCAGCTGGTGGCCGTACATGTCCTTCGCGCTGCCGAGGATGATCGGGTTCAGCACGATGATGTACGCCATCGCGAAGAAGGTGGCGAAGCCGCCACGGACCTCGCGGGCGAGGGTGCTGCCCCGCTCGGTGATCCGGAAGTAGCGGTCGAGAGCGCCGTACGCGGGACGGCCGCCCGGCTCGTCGGGGGCGGGGACCTTGGCGGGGGCCGAGGTGGACATGTGCGGGGACCTCATCGCCGACGGACATCCCCCATGCCCGTTTGGCGTTTTCTACAAATAAAAGCGGTCAGAAACAAACGGTTTCAGTATGAACATACATCGGGGACCAACGCCATCTCCGCGCGTAGAACACGGCGGCCGCAGAAGGGCTCCGCCGAGAGGCATGCGCCTCGGCCACCCGCCCGACCTCGTAAGCTGTGCCCATGGCGAAGTGGACCCCCAGGCACGAGGCGCCGGAGCCCCTTGAGGGGCCCGTGGTCGCCACCATCACCGGCGGCACGATCCTGTGGTTCGTCCTCTTCCTCGTCCAGATCCCGTTCTACGGCTGGTACGACGACCACGGCCACACCTGGTGGCTGTGGACCTGCCTCGCGGGCGGCGGGCTCGGGTTCATCGGCATCTGGTACGTCCGCCGGCGCGACGCCGCGATCAAGCGGACGGCGGAAGCGGAAGCGGAGAAGGGCTCCCCGGAAACGGAGCAGGGCTCCCCGGCCCGCCCCTAGGCACGTACCACCACGGAACCACCCCCGTCACCCCCCGGTCCTCCCGAGGTCGGATCTTCCGCCCCTTCGCCGGGTGAACGCCCCCTTCCGCACGTACCGTCGAAGGCATGACGCACACCGATGCGGGCGCACAACTCGACCCCGCGCGCCCCGTGCGCGCCACCACGCCGGTGACCGGGCTGACCTCCGCCGAGGTCGCCGAACGGGTCGCGCGCGGCGACGTCAACGACGTGCCGGTGCGCAGCAGCCGGTCCACCGTCGACATCGTCCGGGCCAACGTCCTCACCCGCTTCAACGCGATCATCGGCGTGCTGTGGGTGATCATGTTCTTCGTCGCGCCGATCCAGGACAGCCTGTTCGGGTTCGTCATCCTGGCCAACACCGGCATCGGGATCGTCCAGGAGTGGCGGGCCAAGAAGACCCTCGACTCCCTCGCGCTGATCGGCGAGGTCCGGCCCACCGTGCGCCGCGACGGAGTCGCCGTCGAAGTGGGCACCGGCGAGATCGTGCTGGACGACCTGATCGAGATCGGTCCCGGGGACAAGGTCGTGGTCGACGGGGTGTGCGTCGAGACGGACTCGCTGGAGATCGACGAGTCGCTGCTCACCGGCGAGGCCGATCCGGTGCTGAAGCGGCCCGGGGACCAGGTGATGTCGGGCAGCTTCGTGGTCGCGGGCGGGGGCGCGTTCCGGGCGACGAGGGTGGGGCGGGAGGCGTACGCGGCGCAGCTGGCGGAGGAGGCGTCACGGTTCACGCTGGTCCACTCCGAGCTGCGCTCCGGGATCTCCACGATCCTCAAGTACGTGACGTGGATGATGGTCCCGACCGCGATCGGCCTGGTCATCAGCCAGCTGGTGGTGAAGGACAACGACTTCAAGGACTCCGTGGCCCGCACGGTCGGCGGCATCGTCCCCATGGTGCCCGAGGGCCTGGTGCTGCTGACGTCGGTGGCCTTCGCGATCGGAGTGATACGGCTCGGCCGCAAGCAGTGCCTCGTCCAGGAACTCCCCGCGATCGAGGGCCTCGCCCGCGTCGACACGGTCTGCCTGGACAAGACCGGCACGCTCACCGAGGGCGGCATGGACGTCACGGAGCTGCGGGCGCTGAACGGTCACGACGAGGGGTACGTCCGCAAGGTGCTCGGCGCGCTCGGCGAGTCCGACCCCCGTCCCAACGCCTCGCTCCAGGCCGTCATCGACGCCTGCCCGGACAGCGAGGAGTGGCGGTGCCTGCGGTCGCTGCCGTTCTCCTCGGCCCGCAAGTACGCGGGGGCGTCGTTCAGCGAGGGGGACGGGGAGTCGAGCACCTGGCTGCTGGGGGCGCCCGACGTGCTGCTCCCCGAGGGCGACCCGGCCCTCGCCGAGACCGACCGTCTGAACGAACAGGGCCTGCGCGTCCTGCTGCTGGCCCGGGCCTGCGTCGACCTCGACTCCCCCGACGTCGCCCGTGACGCCGAGCCGGCCGCGCTGGTGGTGCTGGAGCAGCGGCTGCGCCCGGACGCCGGTGACACGCTGCGCTACTTCGCCGAGCAGAACGTCCGGGCCAAGGTCATCTCCGGGGACAACGCGGTGTCGGTGGGCGCGGTGGCGAGCAAGCTGGGGCTGACCGGCGCGGTGGTGGACGCGCGCAGGCTGCCCGAGGAGCGGGAGCCGATGGCGGCGGCGCTGGACGAGGGGACGGTGTTCGGGCGGGTCACCCCGCAGCAGAAGCGGGACATGGTGGGCGCGTTGCAGTCGCGCGGGCACACGGTCGCCATGACGGGCGACGGCGTCAACGACGTCCTGGCGCTGAAGGACGCCGACATCGGCGTCGCGATGGGCACGGGCTCGGAGGCGACGCGGGCGGTGGCGCAGATCGTGCTGCTGAACAACAGCTTCGCCACGCTGCCGTCGGTGGTGGCGGAGGGCCGCCGGGTGATCGGGAACATCACGCGCGTGGCGACGCTGTTCCTGGTGAAGACGGTCTACTCGGTGCTGCTGGCGATCCTGGTGGTGTGCTGGCAGGTGGAGTACCCGTTCCTGCCCCGCCATCTGACCCTGCTGTCCACGCTGACCATCGGCGTCCCCGCGTTCTTCCTCGCCCTCGCGCCCAACAGGGAACGGGCCAGACCCCACTTCGTGCGGCGGGTGATGCGGTACGCGATCCCGGGCGGGGTGCTGGCCGCGGCGGCGACCTTCGCGACGTATCTGATCGCCCGGAGCCACTACACCGGGCCGGGCGCGCTGGAGGCGGAGACCAGCGCGGCGACGCTCACGCTGTTCCTGATCTCGCTCTGGGTGCTGGCGATCGTCGCCCGCCCCTACACCTGGTGGCGGGTCGCGCTGGTGGCGGCGATGGGCGGCGGTTTCCTGCTGGTGCTGGTGGTGCCGTGGCTGCAGGAGTTCTTCGCCCTGCGGCTGGTGGGGATGACGATGCCGTGGACGGCCGCCGCCGTCGCGGCGGCAGCGGCGGCCGCCCTGGAGGTGCTGTGGAGGTGGGTCGACCGCCGCGTGCCCGCGTGAGGGATGCGGGTGCGGATTACCGCGCGTGCCGCGCGTCGTCCTGCGTCGCTTCCCGCATGCCCTACTGCACGTCGACGTAGTCGCCGGCGGCGACGGAGGCGACGGTGCTGGTGATGCCGGCGTAGCTGAAGCGGTAGTAGCCGTCCACGCCCGCCTTGACGTACGTCTTCAGGGCGCCGCCACTGGTGGTGGTGATGCTCTTGACGTCGGTGTAGGTGGAGCTGCTCGCCTTGCGGAACTGCAGCTTCACCGTCTGGCCGCTGGGGATGCCGACGTACTTGGTGTTCTCCCAGTCGGCGCGGGTCAGCTTGCCGGTGACGGTGATGGTCGCGCCCTTCTTCACCGGCTCCGGGGTGGCGTTGACCGTCAGCTGGGACCGGCGCTGCACGAGCGTGGTGCCGAGACCGCCCTGGTCCGCGTAGCCGACCTGGGTGATGTCGAAGTCGAAGCCCTCGGGGTCCTGGCCGTTGTAGTCGATGGCCAGCGCGGCGCCCTTCCAGGTGCCGGCGTCCGAGTTGAGCAGGTCGCCCTCCGCGGGGAGGACGTCGATCTTGCCCGTGCAGGTGGCGGTGGTCGCCGTGGTGCCGGTGCAGGTGGCCGGCTCGATGCCGAACAGCGTCGCGTCGCCCCGGTACAGGTACGGACCGGTGAGGAAGTCGGGGGCGGTGACGTCGACGTCCGCGTCGTGGGTGAGCGTGTAGCTGACCGTCGTGGAGTAGGTGCCGCTGATCCCGACCTTGATCGCCTTGCCGATCTTGAAGTTCGAGAAGGTGGCGTTCAGCGGGTACGGCTGGTCGACCCTCGCGGTGCGGGCGTCGCCGGCGGCCGCCGCCTGGCGGACCTTCGCCACGGCGGCGCGGTAGTCGTCGGCCGTGGCGGCGGAGGCGTCGGCCTGCGCGGCGGGCACGACGAGGGCGGACAGGGCCAGGGCGCCGCCGACGGCGGCGACGGTGGCTCGTATGCGCATGCGTTCCCCAAGTGTGTAGGGAGTCCGGTGACTCATGTGATCAGATGACTGACGGGGGCAAAGGGTTGCGCCCGACAGGGCGGTGGCCGAAAAAGAACGGCCCCGGATGGCTTCCGGGGCCGGACGTCGGGTCTGCGGTTGCTTCCCCGGCGACTACGTCACGCTCGGCGTCTACTTCACGTCGACGTAGTCGCCGGCGGCGACGGAGCCGGCGGTGCTGGTGATGCCGGCGTACTTGAAGCGGTAGTAGCCGTCCACTCCCGCCTTGACGTACGTCTTCAGGGCGCCGCCGCTGGTGGTGGTGACGTTCTTGACGGTGGTGTAGGTGGAGCTGCCCGCCTTGCGGAACTGGAGCGACACGGTCTGGCCGCTGGGGATGCCGACGTAGGTGTTGGTCTCCCAGTTGGCGCGCGTCAGCTTGCCGGTGACGGTGATGGTCGCACCCTTCTTCACCGGCTCGGGGGACGCGTTGACCGTCAGCTTGGAGAACCGCTGGATGCGGGCGGTGCCCAGGCCCTCCTGCTGGGTGTAGTCGACGTTCTCCCAGTCGACGTCCCCCTCCGGGTCCTGCCCGTTGTAGTCCATGGCGTAGGCGCCGACCTTCCACGTGGTGGCGTCGTCGTTGGTCAGCTCGCCGTACTCGGGGTAGATGTCGATCGTGGCCTTGCAGGTGGCCGTGGTGTCCGAGGTCCCGGTGCACACCGGCCACTCGTCGCCGTACAGCAGGTCGTCCATGTCGTACTCGCCGCGGTACAGCTCGACGTCGAAGAACAGGGAGGGGTCGTCGAGGTCGACCTCGGGGCCGTGCGTGACGTCGAAGGTCACCGGCACGGTCCGCTTCGCGGTCGCGCGGACGGCGATCGGCTTGCCGTCGTTGACCTTCACGTCGGAGAAGGAGATGTCCACCACGGACGGGGCGCGGGTGCCGCCGGTACGGTCCGACCGGGCGGCCTGCGCCGCCTCGCGGGCGGCCTGCACGGACTGCACGAGGTCTTCGGGGCTGTACGAGGTGTCCGCCTGCGCGAGCGGCGCGGAGAGGGCGGACAGGGCCAGGGCGCCGGAGACGGCGGCCACGGTGGCGCGAATACGCATGTGTTCCCCATGAGGAGAGGGACCCCGCTGCCCTTCGTTCCCTGCGGCTCGTGAGCGCGGCGGGGGCCAAGTCGATCGTGGAGCCTGTTGGCTCGCATGATCAGATGCGCGACGGCGATGGATGGTTGTAGGCCAGTGGCGAGAACTTTCCCCGCACGCCGGACCCGGCGCCCTCGACCGGGGCGCCGAGTCGGACTCCCGTCCGGTGCTCCTGCTACTGCACGTCGACGTAGTCGCCGGTCGCCGTGGCGGCCGCGGTGCTGGTGATGCCCGCGTAGCTGAAGCGCCAGTAGCCGTCGGACGCGGCCGTGACCGTCGTCTTCAAGGCGCCGCCCGTGGTGGTCTTGAGCGTCTTGACGTTCGTGTACGTGCTGCTGCCCGCCTTGCGGAACTGGAGCGTGACCGACTGGCCGCTCGGCAGGCCGACGTACTTCAGGTTCTGCCAGTCGGCGCGGGTCAGCTTGCCCGAGACCGTGAGGGTCGAACCCTTGCGCACCGGTTCCGGCGAGGCGTTGACCGTCAGCTTCGAGGCGCGCTGGAACGCGAACGAGCCCGCCTTCTCCTCCCACGCCCAGTCCCCGTCGTTGGCGTCGATCCATGCGCCGACGTACCAGGTGCCGGCGTTGGCGTTGCTCAGGTAGTCCACCTTCGGGTCTACCAGCACCGACGCGCTGCACGTGGAGGTGGTGGAGCCGGCCTCGGTGCAGGTCGGCCTGCCGGTCATGAGGAAGCCGTAGTCCGGTCCCTCCAGCGTGAACGAGTCGGCGCCCGCGATGCCCGAGTCGTCCGTGGCGGTCACGCTGACCTTGATGGTCTTGGCGGCGGAGATGCCGACGGAGACCTTGTTGTCGCCGTCCACGACCACCTTGGTGATCGTGGTGTCGCCCCATCCGCCGTCGGCCTGCGCGGCGGGCACGGAGAGGGCGCAGAGGGCGAGGGCGCCGGAAACGGCGGCCACGGCGGCGACGGTGGTACGAGTGCGCATGCGATTCCCCGGGTGGAGAGGGGCCCGGCGCGCGGGACGCGCACGGGCCCGAGTGGATCTCGAGCCTGCTGGCTCACGGGATCGGATGCACGACCTTTCCGAAAGGTTGTACGGCCGGCGAGGATTCCGGACTCCTACGGCGTTTCCGGGCGGACCTACCGGCTCCACGGCCACACCGGCTCACGGCCTCCGACGGCTCAGTCGAACCACCGGTCCCGTGCCAGTTCCTCCGTCCGGGACGGGTCCTCCAGGAGGGCCGCCACCTCGAAGCGGCGCGGCCACTGGCCCGCCGCCCAGGCCAGGCCCGCGGCGACGCCCTCGAGGGTGGAGGCGTGGAGGGTGCCGTCCTCGGTGAGGCGCCAGTCGAGTTCGACACCGTCCACGACGAGTTCCTCGTGTTCCACGTACGTCGCCGGGGTGCGCGGGCCCAGCAGGACGCGGACGGAGTCGGGGACCTCGTGTTCCGTGCCCTCGGAGTCGACGCGGCCGGTGACCGACTCGCTCAGCCGGCGCACCTGGAACAGCTCCGCCAGTTCCGCCGCCCGCGCCGGAGGCACCGGCAGCAGCGGGACGCCCTCGGTGAACGGCAGCAGGTCGGGCGAGTCCACGACCACCGCGTCGGCCGCGTCCACCACCTCGA
This sequence comes from Streptomyces sp. NPDC006610, assembly GCF_040611575.1. Lineage (NCBI taxonomy): Bacteria > Bacillati > Actinomycetota > Actinomycetes > Kitasatosporales > Streptomycetaceae > Streptomyces > Streptomyces sp. NPDC006610. The sequence goes on along the minus strand of NZ_JBEXOP010000012.1, from coordinate 98,211 downwards.
CCCGGCCGTCCACGACCGCCCTCAGCTCGTCCGGCAGGGTGACCTGGTCGGGGTCCAGTTCGGCCAGCGCGCCGTACAGCCCGTGGAGCTGGGCGCCGGTGACGTGGCGGTCGGGGGCGGCGAGGCGGTCGAGGAGTTCGGCGGCGCCGCCGGGCTCGTCCAGCAGGGCGGCGACGGAGGTGCGCACGCCGAGGGCGCGCAGGACCTGTTCGTCGTCGAAGCCGGTGGCGTCTGCCTCGTCGTACAGGCCGCGCAGCAGCGGGTCGCCGCCGGCGGCGAGCAGGCCGGCCGGGCGGCGGCCGTCGAGCACCGGGTGCCCGCGCAGCCACCAGGCGGTGTAGGGCCGTACGACCTCGTGGGTGCCGTCGGGCAGCAGGATGCGGACCGGCTGGACCACCGCGTCCCGCAGCGGCGGGCGGGACAGCAGCGCCAGCGCCTGCGGCCACTTGTCGTCGTCCACGAGGTCCAGGTCCCGTACGGCCACCAGCTCGGTGGCGACCGGCGGTACGGGGCTGTCCGGGAAGCGGTCGAGGATGTCCTCGCACCACACGTCGACGGCGTCCAGCAGCCCGGGGTCGTCGGGCTCGGCGAAGTCGCTCTCGCGGGGCTCCAGTTCGTCGGGGTCGAGGACGACGTCGGTGGCGCGGACGAGGGAGAAGTCGGCCAGCACCCCGCAGGCGGCCAGGGGCTGTTCGCCGAAGCGGGAGGCCAGGTCGGCGTCCACGTGGGCGAGTTCGCCCTCGCGCATGACCTGGGCGAACGGGCTGCCGGGAAGGACCAGTTCACCGGCGGGGGCGAGTTCGCCGTCCTCGTCGGGCAGGGCGAGCGCGCCGAGCCAGGGTTCGTCGCCGGGCTCCAGGCCGGCGTCGCGGACCAGGCCGAGGACGGTCTCCGCCAGTTCCTCGGCGTCCAGCGCCTCCTCCTCCCAGGACAGCGCGCCCTCGTCGTCCAGGGAGGCGGCGACGGCGGCCCGCACCTGGGGCGTGGTGAGGATCGCGCGGGGCGTGGCCGGGAGCGCGCCGAGCTTCTCCAGCAGCGGGTGCGCGGCGTCCGGGTGGGCGACCTTGAGGCCGAGCCGCGCGAGGATCTCCGGGTCGATGCCGGTGGCGTCCGAGGTGGGGAGCAGTACCTGACGGGGGCCGATCGTCGTACGCCCTCCCCCGGAGCCGAAAGCCCGGGAGGTACCCCCGGCGAGGGGCACGGGCAGGCCGGTGAGCCGGTCGGGGTCGACGCCGGCGAGGCTGTCGTACAGCCGCCGCCACCAGCCCGGTTCCTTCTCCAGACCGGCCAGGCGGTCCACCGCGTCGGTCAGCCGCACCCGCGCCACGCCCAGTGTGCGCAGCTCCACGCGCCGTTCGAGACCGGCCGGCAGCAGCGTCGGCAGGACCTCGGCGAGGACCCGCACGGTGTCCGCCCCCGCGCCCTCGACCACCTCGGCGTCGCGGGGGCGCAGGGACGCGGGCGCCTCGTCGTCGTGCTCGGCGGGCTCGATCGCGGGCGGCAGGAACGACGTGCGCGGCAGCCGCTCCAGGATCGCCTGGCGCAGCGCGCCGTCCAGTTCGCCCTTGCCCAGCGGGCCGGGCACGAGGCCGATGACGCCCTCGGTCACCGGGCGCCAGTCGGCGAGGAGTTCGGCGTAGGCGTCGGCGGCGCGCTGGACCAGGAAGTCGGTGAGCGGGCCGGGCGCGGCGTGCCGGCGCGTGGTGTCGAGGGGGAAGGAGGCGATGAGCAGGGCGGGGACGCCGAGGGGCTCGTCGCTGGGGGTGGGGGCGTGCAGGACGGGGCTGGTGCGGGGCCGGGCGGGGCCGCCGTCGGTGTCCACGGGGACCGCCCAGGTGACGGTCCAGTGGGGCCGCAGCCGCTCCTCCACCGGGCGGTCGGCGAGCAGGTCGGGGGTGAGCGGGCCGTGCGCGGCCGCGGTGCGCCAACGGGTGGCCCCGTCGCGCGAGTCCTCGACGACGGTCAGCGGGCCCTCGGTGCGACGGGCCAGCGTACGCGGGGCGTCGTCGCCGATCTCGACGACGACCTCGGCGAGGCCGGGCAGGCTCAGCAGCAGCGAGTCGTCCACGGCCCGCAGCAGCCGTTCGGCGAGGTCGGCGGCGGCGGTGTCGCGCAGCGGCAGGATGACGACGGTGTCGTACGGGTCGGGCGCGCTGCCCTCGGCGGCGAAGGGCAGCCGCAGCAGCGGTACGTGGCCGTCCCGGCGGCGGATCTCGTCACCGAGGCCGGGATTGGCGCGGGCGGCGTCGAGCGCGAGGTCGCGGGCCTCGGCGAGGGACCAGCGCACCCCGCCGTGCCGCCCGACGACGGCGGGCTCGTCGGTGACGGCGAGCACGGCGGCGAACCCGACGCCGAACCGGCCCACGGCGAGGTCGGGGGCGTCGCGCTTGGCCGACGCCCGCAGCGTGGCCAGCGACTCCACACCGGCCGCGTCCAGCGGGGCGCCGGTGTTCGCGGCGACGAGGACGCCGTCGCGCAGGGTGAGCCGCAGCCTGCCGGGCACCCCGGCCCGGGCGGCGGCGTCGGCGGCGTTCTGCGCCAGCTCGACCACGAGCCGGTCCCGGTACCCGCCGAGGACGAGGTCCTCCTCGGCGTTGGCGTCCTCCCGGAACCGCGCCGGACTGGCCGTCCACGCGTCCAGCACCCCGCGCCGCAACCGCCCCGTCCCGAACGGATCGGCCCCCTCGTCAGCCGGCCGCACGAACTTGCTCACGTTCACTCTCCTCATCGCCGTGAGGCCGAAGGTACCGCCCCACCGGCCATGAGCGCGCATCGCACCGGACGGCCGGGCGGCGTACCCGCGCCGGGCGAGCGGCGGGCTCCGTCCGAAGAGCGCGGGAAGCGGCTGCCGACCGGCCCGGCTGCTCGGCGCGCAGGACTCCGTTCCGGGCACTGCCCCTGGACACGGCCCGACATCCACCGCGGAACTCGCCGCCGCCGTCGCGCCCACGATCGCGCCCAGGCCAGGACTTTTCGGCCGATGCTCTACGTCGTCGGCGCGCATCGAGACGACCGACGCGCGCGGTGATGCCATGCCCGAGTCCGAAGTGCCCGCCCCGGACGCCGAGTCGCGGTGAGGCGGCTGCTCGTCGAGGCGTCGGCGGACCGCCGGGGCGTGTCCGAGGGCCGTTCTTACAAGTCCCGCATCTCGGGAGAAATCCGCGACGAAGGCCGGGCACAGCGGTGTGCCGAGGACGTCCTGCTCGTCCTGGAGCAACGCGGCCCCGACGTCTGCGACGAAGTCCGCGCCCGCACCACGGACCGCACCGACCCCGGACTCCTCCGCCACTGGCCGGTCCGCGCCGTCACCACGCCGACGGCCGGGGAGATCTTCGGCGACGGCGCGCAGCCCGGGCCGACCCCGGGCCGTTCCTACGAGTGGCCCAGCTCCGCCGTGTCCTCGTCCGTCGTCTCCGGGACGGAGCCCGAGTCCGGGGACGGGCGCAGGGGGAAGGCGTCGACCTTCGTCTCATCGATCACCGGCGGCGCCGGCTGGGGCGGCTTCGGCATGACCGCCGCCTCGGAGTGACCGCCGCAGCCGTAGGCCAGCGAGACCACCCGGCCGTCGGCCGGGGAGAACTCGTTGGCGCAGACGCCGAAGGCCTGCCCGAGGGAGCCGCCGACCGGGACCAGGAAGCCGCAGCTCACGCAGGACGCGGGGGCCGCCTGGGCCATCGGGGTCTTCGCGCCGAACGCCTCCTCCCAGCGGTCCGCGGCGACATGGAGGCCGTAGCGGGACAGCACTCTGGCCCGGCGCATGCCCAGTTCCTCGGCCACGGCGGCGATCGAGCCGCGGGCCGGGGCGGCGGGCAGCGCGGCCGGCGGGCCCGCGGTGACCTCGGCGTCCTCGGCCTCGACCAGGTCGGCCATGTCCTCGGAGACCGCGGAGTTCGGCGGCGGCTCCTCCTCACCCGTGTAGCCGGGCTCCAGCCGGAGATCCTCGGCGTCGGTGGGCAGCAGATCTCCGGGGCCCATGTCGCCGGGGCGCAGGCGCTCGCTCCACGGCACCCACTCGGGGGCCAGTATCGCGTCGGGGCCGGGGAGCAGCACCACCTCGTCCAGGGTGACGGCCTTCGCCCGGGAGGCGCGGGCGACCGTCACCGCCCAGCGCCAGCCGCGGTACCCGAGCTCCATGCACTGGAAGAAGTGCGTGACAACACGGTCGCCCTCGGAGACCACTCCGACGTGCTCTCCGACGATCCCTGGCGCGGCGGCCTCCTCGGCCGCCGCGCGGGCGAGTTCGACCGCCTCGGCGCACAGACGATCGGGGGTGCGGCTTCGCGTTGTCGCTGCGCTCACAGGTATCGCTTCTCTCCTACGCCGTCTCTCGATGCGCCTGCCTGAAGGCGACGGGCGGGACGGAGCGGACCAGAGGGCCGCGTCGACGTCCGCACCCTGTCGCGCTCGGGCGCACCTACGTCATCCATTCTGCGGGATGGCTGAGAGGCGCGCGGCCGAGAACGTTCGCCACGGCGCGCTACGCACGCTACCTTCTCCCGTCCGCTCGGCCTACACCGACGGGACTCTTCGCCGCCGAGCGGTGATGTTTCCGGGCCGGATTCCGGCACGCAGCCCGTACCGGAATCCGTGCCGATCGCCGCGCCTGCTTCCGTGCCGGCCTTCCGTGCCCCGAGCGGTTCGGCGATCCGTACCCTGCCGGTCGGCCTCCGTGTCCCGCCGGTACGGCGACCCGCGCCCCCGCCGGCACGGCGACCCGCGCCGTCCGGTTCGGCAATCCGCGTCATCCGTGCCATTACCGCGCTAGGGACGGCCGACTCGGGGCACTATGACGGGGTGGCAACCGCGAGGTCGTCCCAGGGCGCCGCCGGGGTGGGCGGGGTCGACGGGAACAGCCGGAGCAGCGGGGCGGGCCGGATGCGCGGCTCCCTCCGCTCGGTCGGCCGTGCCCTGCACCTGCCGGTGACCGGACCCGCGCGCGGCATCCGCAAGGCGACCCACGCGCACGGGGCCGGCGAGTCGGGGCTCGGCAAGCTGATCGAGCTGCACGGCGTGAACGGCGCCGGCGACGTCATGATCACCGTCGCGCTCGCCTCCACCGTCTTCTTCTCCGTGCCGACCGACGAGGCCCGTGGGCGCGTCGCCCTGTACCTGGCGATCACCATGGCCCCGTTCACGCTGCTGGCCCCCGTCATCGGGCCGCTGCTGGACCGGGTGCCCCACGGGCGGCGGGCGGCGATGGCGTGCGCGATGCTCGCGCGGGCGCTGCTCGCGCTGGTGCTGTCGGGTGCGGTGATCACCGGCAGCATCGAGATGTATCCGGCGGCGCTCGGCGTGCTGGTCGCGTCGAAGGCGTACGGCGTCGTGCGCAGCGCCGTCGTGCCCCGGCTGCTGCCGCCCGGGTTCTCGCTGGTGAAGGCCAATTCGCGGGTCACCCTGGGTGGGCTGCTGGCCACTGGTGTCGCGGCGCCGGTGGGTGCGGGGCTGCAGGCGCTGGGACCGCGGTGGCCGTTGTACGGGGCCTTCGTGATCTTCGTCGCGGGTACGTTCCTGTCGTTCACGCTGCCGCACAAGGTGGACTCGGCCAAGGGCGAGGACCGGGCGCTGCTCGCGGCGGACGAGGACCATCTGCACGGGCCGCACCGCAAGGGACTGAAGCGGCCGGGGCTGCGGACGGTCGGCGGCGCGGTGACGCACGCGCTGGCGGCCAACGCGGCGATCCGGTGCCTCGCCGGGTTCCTGATCTTCTTCCTGGCGTTCCTGCTGCGCGAGCATCCGATGACGGGGCAGAGCGCGGCGGTGTCGCTGGGCATGGTGGCGGTCGCGGCGGGCGTGGGCAACGCGTGCGGTACGGCGGTCGGGGCGTGGCTGAAGGCACGGGCGCCGGAGGTGATCATCGTGACCGTGGTCGCCGTGGAGCTGGCGGCGGCCGTCACGGCGGCGCTGTTCTTCGGCGCGGTCCTGGTGGCGTGCCTGGCGGCGGTCGCCGGGTTCGCGCAGGCGCTGGCCAAGCTGTCCCTGGACGCGCTGATCCAGCGGGACGTGCCGGAGCTGGTGCGCACGTCGGCGTTCGCCCGGTCGGAGACGCTGTTGCAGGTGTCGTGGGTGCTGGGCGGCGCGATCGGGATAGCGATGCCGCTGATCGGGCCGCTGGGGCTGGGCATCGGGGCGGCCATCGTCGCCGCGGGCTGGCTGAGCACGGCCCGCGGACTGCTGGCCTCGGCCCGTCGCGGGGGCCCGCGCACCCGGGTGGCGTAGTCACGCCCCGACGGGCGGCGGGGAACCTCGCCGCCGGGCCGCGGGGACCTCGCACGGGGAACCCGGGAACCTCGCACGGGGGAGCCCGCCGTGCGCTTGGGCTAATCGCCCCGCGCTGCGCACCCCGCGTGGGGAGCGTGCCGGGGCCGCCCGATAACCTTCGGCCATGACCACGCTGCAATCCGCTGTGCGACGCCGCCGCGCCGTCGCCGCCGCCGGCGCCGTTACCGCCGGACTGCTCGTCCTGTCGGCCTGCGACAAGCCGACGCCGGTCGCGACGATCACGGTCGGCTCCGACTCGGTGAGCTCCGAGGCGACCTGCCACGGCGACGGCAAGGCCATCAAGGACCCGAACAAGTGTCTTCAGGAGAAGGACATCGAGTCCCTCTCCATCGACCCGGACGGGAGGGTCCGCTTCGGCGTCGACTGGGACGTCGCCGAGAAGGGCTGGCTCGTCATGATGAACGGCAACCCGATGATGGCCGAGCCCACCAAGAAGTCGTACCTGTCGACCAGCGCCAGCTCGTTCTTCAACCCGCAGAACCCGGAGGACTCCGCGCTGATCACGATCGTCGAGGGCACCGCGCAGGAGCCCACCGCCATGTGGTCCTTCCGGCTGAAGAAGGACGCCTGACCACGTCTCCCGCGCCCGCACGCGTCCTCGTCGCCACCGCCGTCCCCGCCGAACGGGACGCGGTGGCACGGGCGTTTCCGGGCCGGGTCGTCGCCGCCGGCGTGGGCCCCGCCCGCGCCGCCGCCTCGACCGCGACGGCTCTCACCACCGCTGCCCTGGAGGGCGCCCCCTACGACCTGGTCGTGTCCGCCGGCATCGGCGGCGGATTCGCCCCCGGCGCGCCCGTCGGCTCGCTGGTCATCGCCGACGAGATCACGGTCGCCGACCTGGGCGCCGAGACGCCCGAGGGCTTCCTGCCCGTGACCGAGCTGGGCTTCGGCTCCGTCACCCACCACCCGCCCCCGGCCCTGGTGCGGGCCGTCGCCGCCGCCACGGGCGCCCTGACCGGCACCGTCCTGACCGTGTCCACCGTGACCGGCACCGCCGCGCGCGCCGACGAGCTGCGCGCCCGCCACCCGCGCGCCCTCGCGGAGGCCATGGAGGGCTTCGGCGTCGCCGAGGCCGCCGCCGCGCACGGCACGCCCGTCCTGGAGCTGCGCGCGGTCTCCAATCCCGTCGGCCCGCGCGACCGCGCCGCCTGGCGCATCGGCGACGCGCTCGCCGCGCTCACGGCCGGCTTCGGGAAGCTCGCCCCCGTCCTGGAGAGTTGGAACCCACATGACCACGACCGGTGAGAAGCTGCGCATCGCCTACTCCCCCTGCCCCAACGACACCTTCGTCTTCGACGCCCTCGCGCACGGCCGCGTCCCCGGCGCGCCCTCCCTCGACGTGACGTTCGCGGACATCGACGTCACCAACGGCATGGCCGAGCGGGGCGAGTTCGAGGTGCTGAAGGTGTCGTACGCGGTGCTGCCGTACGTCCTCGACGAGTACGCGCTGCTGCCCTGCGGGGGCGCGCTGGGCCGGGGCTGCGGACCGCTGGTGCTCACCCGGGAGCCCGGCGTGGATCTGACGGGCCGTACGGTCGCCGTGCCGAGCGAGCGGTCGACGGCGTATCTGCTGTTCCGGCTGTGGGCGGCGGACACGCTGCCCGGCGGGGTCGGCGAGGTCGTGGTGATGCCGTTCCACGAGATCATGCCGGCCGTGCGGGACGGGCGGGTCGACGCGGGGCTCGTCATCCACGAGGCCCGCTTCACCTACCGGGAGTACGGGCTGCACCGGCTCGCCGACATGGGCGAGCACTGGGAGGACACCACCGGGCTGCCCATCCCGCTCGGCGCGATCATCGCCAAGCGGTCCCTGGGCGCGCCGGCCCTGACGGGGCTCGCCGACGCGATCCGCGCGTCCGTGCGGGCGGCCTGGGACGACCCCGAAGCCTCCCGCCCGTACGTCATGGAGCACGCCCAGGAGATGGATCCGGCCGTCGCCGACCAGCACATCGGGCTGTACGTCAACGAGTTCACCGCCGACCTCGGCGCGGACGGCTACGCGGCGGTGCGGGGGCTGCTGACGCGCGCCGCGGCCGAGGGGCTGCTGCCGCCGCTCGGCCCGGACGCGCTGACGTTCCCGTAGGGAATCCGGCGACCTGCACGGTCGCACGTCCCGGGCCGTGCGGTCGGGATGCACCCGCCGCGCCGGCAGGGCCGTACGCGCCGCGCCGACAGCCGCCCGGCGGTCATACGTCGAGCTGGTCGGCGACCGCGCGGAGCAGGCCGGCGATCTTCTTGCCGGAGGCCTTCTCGGGGTAACGGCCCTTCTCCAGCATCGGGGTGATGTTCTCGAGCAGTGTGGTCAGGTCCTGGACGATGGACGCCAGTTCGTCCGGCTTCTTGCGCTGCGCGGCGGCGACCGACGGGGTCGGGTCCAGCAGGGTCACCGAGAGGGCCTGGTCGCCGCGCTGACCGGCGACCACTCCGAACTCCACACGCTGCCCCGGCTTGAGCGTGTCGACTCCGGCGGGCAGAACCGAGGAGTGCACGAAGACGTCGCCGCCGTCGTCGCGGGAGAGAAAGCCGAAGCCCTTCTCGTTGTTGAACCACTTGACCTTGCCGGTAGGCACGTCTGTCCTCGTCCTCGTACTCGTCGGAAAACTGCTTCTGAAACGGCTCTTGATAGCACTCGGGCGGGTCGTCCGCGACCCGCCGGTACCAAGGCTAGTGGTCTCCAGGCCGGTGACAAGACGTCCCCCGGTTGTTCCTACGCGCTGGGAACTACCCTGGTGGGGTGCGTGACAAAACCCAAACGAATTCCGCCGCTCCCGGCGACCGGCTGATCCGCGTCGGCGCCGTCGTCTTCATCGTCGGCGCCGTCGCCACCCTGGTCACGGTGGCCCCGCTGTTCCTCGGAACGGAGCCGTTTCCGACCTACATGTTCCTGTTGAGCATGCTCATGGGCGTCGGTTTCCTCATCGCCGCGGGCGGGGTGCTGCAGTCCGTCGCCGCCGGGCGGCGTCAGGCGCGCGCCGCGGCCGGGGCCTCGGGAGATCCGGGGGCCTGAGCCTTTTCGGCCGTACCGGCCGAAAGATGGGCCGAAAGCCACCCCGGGAACTCGGCCAGCCCGCCCAGTACGACGTCCGCGCCCGCCGCCCGCAGCTCGTCGGCGTCGCAGGGGCCGGTGGGCACGGTGACCGACAGGGCGCCGGCCGCGCGGGCGCCGCGTATGTCGCCGGTGTGGTCGCCGACGTAGACGGTGGCGCCGTGCTCGCGCAGCGCCTCCGCCTTCCGCTCGGCCCACAGGTCGCCGATCACCGCGTCCGGCTCCAGGCCGAGGTGGGCGATGTGCAGCTCGGCGTTGGCCTCGTACTTGGCGGTCACGACGATCGCCCGTCCCCCCGCGGCCCGCACCGCCTCGATCGCCTCCCGGGCGCCGGGCATGGCCGGGCTCGCGGCGACGGCGATGCCCGGATACATCGAGCGGTACAGGTCGGCGACGGCGGGCACCTCCCGCGCCGGGAACCAGTGCCGCAACTCCTCCTCCAGCGGCGGTCCCAGCCGGCTGACCGCGAGGTCGGCGTCGACGTACGTCCCCGTCCGCTCGGTCAGCGCCCGGTAGCAGGCGCGGATGCCGGGGCGGGAGTCGATCAGGGTCATGTCGAGATCGAAGCCGACGGTGAGGACGGGCGGCGTGGGCACGGTGGACCGTGTGGGCGGGGTGAGAGCCATATGGGCCATTGTGCCGAGTCGCCGGGGCGCGGCTCCGGGGGGTCTTCGGCAGGGTCCCGCGCGCGGCCCTCTGCGAGCCTCTCGGCGGGTCCGCCGACAGGCCTCCCGGCGAGTCCGTCGGCGGGCTCTGGGAGATCGCCGGCATGCCTCCGGGCAGGTCCTCGGCGAGCCTCCGCCACCGCCCTCGCCGCGAGCTACCGCTCCCTCTGCGAGCGCCACACCAGGAACAGCGCCGACGCCAGCGCCGCGCCCCGTACCACCCACGGCCAGGTCTCCCCGATCGCGGCGGACATCCCGCCCTCGGCGATGGGGTCGCCCCAGCGGCCGTTCATCCGGCCCCACAGCCAGCCGAAACCGGCGCCCAGCGCCAGGGCGGGCAGGACGACGACCGCCAGTTTGATCTCCGTCCGGGTCAGCCGGCGCGAGACGTAGGCGATGGCCCAACCGGCGGCGAGCGCGATGAGGTTGCCCAGGACCGCGCCGGTGACCAGGAGGCCGGCGGCGAGGAGGAGCAGGGGGTTGTTCCAGGCGCCCGGCGAGGGGACGGACGGGAGGAGGCGGCGACGGCGGGCGGCGGGCTCCGCCTCGGGCGCCGGTCCGCCGGTCGCCTGCTCCGGAGCCTCCTTCGGGGCTCGGTCCGAGGCGTCCTTCCGGGTGTCCTCGGGGGCGTCGGCGTCCTTCGGCGGCGGCGGCTTGAGGAGGTCGGGGACCTCCACCCCGCCGACGAAGCCGGGCACGCTGTCGCCCACGCCGAACGGGCTGTCGTCCACCCGCCACCAGTCCGGCTGCGTGGCGCTGTCCCCCAGCTCGTCCATGCCCGCGCGGTGCGGCGGGAGGGCGCCGGGGGCCACCGCAGGAGGCTGCGGGACGGCATCGGGCTCGGCGGGCCGGGGACGGGGGCGGGGGACGGCCCGGCGCAGGCCCTTGGGCGGCCGTTCCGCCTCGGACGCCTGCTCCCGCCGCCCTTTCTGCCGTGCGGGCTGGGCGGGCCGGGCCGACTGTGCGGGCTGCGTCGGCTGGACGGGTACCGCCGTGGAGGGCGGCTGCGGGGCCGTGGCGGAGGCGGGGGCCGTGTCCCGCGCGGCGTCCACGACGTCGTCGGGGCTGCCGATGCGGTCGAGGATGCGGCGCACGGCGGCGGGGCTGTCCACGACGGCCTTGGCGCGCCGCCGGTCGATCTCGTCGCGCAGCTGCGAGACCAGGCGCATCCGGGTCGCCGAGGGAAGCTGCCGCTGCTGAGCCACGTCGCCGACGCGGCTCAGATACTCGTAGACGACCTTGTCGCTCTCGATCCCCACGCTGTCCCCTCCGGGGCGGATGTGCCAGCTTCCCCGCGCAGACGACGGTAGCGCAGGCCGCGGCGGGCGGACGGCACGTCAGCCGGGCTCGCCCGGGCCGGGCTTGTCGACCTCCGGGCACAGGCGGGCGTACGGGTCCCGACCACTCGCGCAACGTTCCGTTCGCACGCCGGGCCACGGCGCGGTGCCCCGCCGAGGCCCCCACCCGCTACCGTTGATCGGATGAGCAGCGACGAGAAGCCGGCCGCCCCGCGGTCCCTCGCGGAGGCGCTCCGCGCGCGGGACGACGCCTCCCTGGCCGCGCTGCTGCGCAGCCGGCCCGATCTCATCACTCCCGTGCCCACGGACCTGACCCAGCTGGCCACCCGCGCGGGCACGCGCGCGTCCGTGGTGCGCGCCCTGGAACGGCTGGACCGGTTCGCCCTCCAGACGGCGGAGGCGCTGGCCGTGGCCGCGGACCCGGCGGGGTACGACGAGCTGCTCGGACTGCTGGCCGGCGGCGCCGACCGGGCGGACGGGGTGGACGGGGGCCGTGATCCGCGGATCGCCGCCGCGCTGCCGAGGGCGCTCGGCACGCTGCGCGAGCAGGCCCTGGTGTGGGGCGGCGACGACCGGCTGCGCCTGGTGCGCACCGCGCGCGAGCTGCTCACGCCCTCCCCGCAGCACCCCTCCCCCACCGGCCTCGGCCCGACCGTCGCGGAGGCGACCGCGGGCATGTCGCCGGGCCGCATCCAGCAGCTGGTGGCCGCCGCCGGACTGCCCTCCACACACGACGCGGTGTCCGCCGCGGCGGCCCTGACCGCGCTGTTCACCCATCGCGCGCGGATGACGGCACTGCTCGCCGGGGCCCCCGACGCCTCGCGCGAGGTGCTGGAACGGCTGATGTGGGGGCCGCCGTACGGGCAGGTCACCGCGGAGCCCGCGGCCCATCTGCGCTGGCTGCTGGACCGCGGGCTGCTGCTGCCGACCGCGCCGGGGACGGTCGTGCTGCCCCGCGAGGTCGCCCTGCACCTGCGCGGCGGGCGCGCGCACCGCACGCCGGAGCCGGTGCCGCCGCCCGTGCAGACCGCGGCCACGCACTCCGCGCGCGTGGTCGACGCCACGGCGGCCGGGCAGGCGTACACCGCGCTGGCGACCGTCGAGGAGCTGCTGAAGGACTGGGACGAGGGCGGCCCGGCGGTGCTGCGGGCCGGCGGGCTCAGCCAGCGCGACCTGAAGCGGACCGCGGTCGCCCTGGACGTGTCCGAGCCGGTCGCCGCCTTCTGGGTGGAGCTGGCCTACGCCACCGGGCTGATCGCCTCCGACGGCGAGGCCGACGAACGCTACGCCGCCACGCCCGCCTACGACGAATGGCTGGAGCAGCCGCCCGCCGAGCGCTGGACGCGGCTGGCCGCGGCCTGGCTGACGGCGACCCGCGTCTGCGGTCTGGTCGGCGCGCGGGACGCGAAGGACCGCATGCTGTCCGCGCTCGGCCCGGGCCTGGACCGCTCGGCGGCCCCGGAGGTACGGCACCGGGTGCTCGCCCTGCTGGCCGAGCTGCCGGAGGGCTCCGCCGTCTCCGCGGACTCGGTGCTGGCGCGACTGCGCTGGGAGCGTCCGTTGCGCGGCCGGGAGCGGGAGGACGATCTGCGCGGGCGGCTCGCCGAATGGACGCTGGCCGAGGCCGAGACGCTCGGTGTGACGGGCCGGGGCGCGCTGTCCGGGCACGGGCGGGCGCTGCTGGGCGCGCGTCCGCCGGCGCAGGCGCCGGCTCGCGCTCCCGCGCACGGCGCCGACGACGCGGTCCCCGAAGGGCCCGGCGACAAGCTGCCGGTGCACCACCACGCGCCGCGCCCCGCGGTTCCCGGCCCGCTCTCCCCCGCCGAGCAGGCCGCCGCCGCCCGGCTGCTCGCCCCGCTGCTGCCCGAGCCCCTCGACCACGTGCTCCTCCAGGCCGACCTCACGGCCGTCGCGCCGGGCCCGCTGCGGCGGCCGCTCGCCGACACGCTCGACGTCGTCGCCGACGTCGAGTCCAAGGGCGGCGCGACCGTCTACCGCTTCACGCCCGCCTCCGTACGCCGCGCCCTCGACGCCGGCCGCAGCGCCTCCGACCTGCACGCCTTCCTGGCCGAGCACTCCCGAACGCCGGTTCCGCAGCCGCTGGCCTACCTGATCGACGACGTGGCCCGCAGGCACGGCCGGCTGCGGGTCGGTGCGGCCTCGGCCTACGTGCGCTGCGACGACGACGCGATGCTCGACGAGATCCTCGCCGACAAGCGGTCGGCCGGGCTGCGGCTGCGCAGGCTCGCGCCGACCGTGCTGGCCGCGCAGGCCGACCCGGCGGCGCTGCTGGAGGGGCTGCGGGCCATGGGCTTCGCGCCGGCCGCCGAATCCGCCGAGGGCGATGTGCTGATCACCCGGGCACACGCCCGGCGCACCCCGCCGCGCACCGCGCCCGAGCCGGTCCCGGAGGGCCCGCCCGTTCCCGACGACACCCTTCTCGCGGCGGCGATCCGCGCGATCCGGGCGGGCGACCTGGCGGCCACCGCCCCGCACCGGGCCACCGGCACGGCCCCGGTGACCGGCGGCGAGCTGCCGCGCACCAGTTCCGCCGAGACCCTCGCCACCGTGCAGGCCGCCGTGCTGACCGGCCAGGCGCTGTGGATCGGCTACGTCAACGCCGAGGGGGCCGCCAGCCAGCGCGTGATCGCGCCGGTGCGGGTCGAGGGCGGCTTCGTGACGGCGTACGACCATACGGCGGACGAGGTCCGCACCTATCCGCTGCACCGGATCACCGGGGTGGCTGAGCTGGCCGACGAGCAGTAGTCCCTCCTCCTGCCCGAGCGGAGGCCTCCTCCGGCCAACGCAGAGCCTCCTTCGCCGGAACCCGGACGGGGGTTCGCCCGCACGGGTGTACGCCCGGTTTCATGCGCGCCACGCCCGAGCTTCCCTCCGTCGGGGGACCTTCGGCCGTGTCCCGCATCGCGGGGTGGATCGGCGGGCAACCACCGGGTGTCCTGATCCGCGCAAACCCGCGCAGATCGCTCACCAGAAGGGAACACTCATGCGTGCTGTCCGTCGTGCCGCAGCCGTTCTGACCGCCACCGCCGCGATGCTCGGCGCCCTCGCCGGCCAGGCCGCGGCGATCGGCATCGACCTCGGCGGGGGTGTGACGCTGTAGGCGGTCGCCGCCACGGCATCACCCCTCCCCGTGCCACCTCGTCGCCCGTCCCCGTGCCGGCGCGTCGTCGTGGTGTCGTCGCGGCGTCGCTTCCGGCGTCTGCCGCGCGTCGTCGTCCACGGGCCGGTCCCGGCTTCCGCCGGGGCCGGCCCGGCCGCCCCCTCGGTTCAGCCGACCGTCAGCCTTGGAAAGGCCGGAAACCCCCCATGCGTCCCCCCGTGCGTCCCCCCGTGCGTCCCCCCTTGCGTCCTCCCCTTCGCATCCTCGTGCGCGTCCTGACGCCCGCCGTCGCCGCGCTCGCGTCCCTCGCTCTGGCCGGCCTGCTCGCGCCCGGAGCCTCGGCGACCCCGGACGCGAACCCGCTGCCGTTGCCGCTGCCCAGTGGCGGCGGCGGCCCGCTGGTCGGGGAGGTGGCGAACGTCGAAGGGCCGCTGATCAACCACATCTCTCTGAAGTAGCCCCGGACGCGGCCCCGCGCAGCCGGTAGCTCGGCCCCTCCAGCCGTACGGTCACGGCGTGGTGCGCCAGCCGGTCCACCATCGCCGCGGTGCCGGGGCCGGCGAAGATCTCGCCCCACCGCTCCGGCGGCCGGTCGCCGGTCACGATCAGCGAACCCCGCTCGTAGCGGTGGGCGACCAAACGGAAGAAGAGATGGGAGGTTTCCGCGTCGAAGGTCAGATAGCCGACCTCGTCGACGATCAGCAGCGGCACGGAGTCCAGCTCGGCCAGTTCCTCGTCCAGCCGGCCCTCCGCCCGTGCCGCGGCCAGCCGCGCCGCCCACTGACCCGCGGTCGCGAACAGCACCCGGTGACCGGCCTGGCACGCCCGTACGCCGAGGGCGATCGCCAGATGGGTCTTGCCGGTGCCGGGGGGACCGACGAACAGGACGTTCTCCCTGTCGACGACGAAGTCCAGTTTTCCGAGCCGGGCCACGGTCTCCCGGTCGAACGCGCGCAGATGCTCCGCGTCGAACTCCTCCAGCGTCTTCCGGACGGACAACCCCGCCGCCCGGATGCGCTCCTCGGCGCCGGCCGCCTCACCCTGGGGCGGCCCGCCCTGGGCGGGGACGACGGGGAGCGTCTGCGCACGACCGCCGGGACCGGTCGGCCCGCCGAGGTCACCGTGCGCGCCGAGCACCCCGTACGCTCCGTGGCCCCCGGGCTCGCCGTGCGCCGGTTGCAGGTGCACGGGCAGGTGCGGGCGGTCGGCGTGTGCGGCCATCGGGCCGGACATGTACGCGAGGATCGCCGCGGAGACGATGAACGCCATGTGGATGACCGTGCCCCACAGCAGCGAGTGCTGGTCGGTGTGGTGCACGTCCACGAACATCTGGAGCAGGTGGACGGAGGAGATGCCCACGATCGCGGTGGCGAGCTTGACCTTGAGCACGTTGGAGTTGACGTGCGAGAGCCACTCGGGCTGGTCGCGGTGGCCCTGGAGGCCGATGCGGGAGACGAACGTCTCGTAGCCGCCGACGATCACCATGATCAGCAGGTTGGCGATCATCACGACGTCCACGAGCTTGAGGACCGCGAGCATCACGTACGTCTCGGTCGCCTGGCCGGTGACGCACCGGAGGATTAAGGCCCACAGTTCGTTGAAGAACTTGTACACATAGACGCCCTGCGCGGCGACCAGGCCGAAGTACAGGGGGGCCTGGAGCCAGCGGGTCGCGAACAGGGCGTACCCGAGCGTGGTCGTCGCGGGCGGGGAAGGGGTGGGCGCCGGAGTCGGCGGTGGGGTACCTGTGAGGGGCTGCATGATCAGCATTCTTCGCAGTCGCCACCCAGCAAATGAAGTCACGCCACTCGCACGAGTGATTAGACATCTTGTCGGACACACCACGTCCGCGCTCCGGCGCACACCCGCTCCGTCTCGCCCCCGATCAGGCACACTGGACGTTTGGCCGTACTGTCCGGCCGTACGGAAAGGGTGCCCGAGTGAACGGTCCGCTGATCGTCCAGTCAGACAAAACACTGCTTCTGGAAGTCGACCACGAGCGCGCCGACGACTGCCGGCGCGCCATCGCGCCGTTCGCGGAGCTGGAGCGGGCGCCCGAGCACATCCACACCTACCGCGTCACCCCGCTCGGCCTGTGGAACGCCCGCGCGGCCGGCCACGACGCCGAGCAGGTGGTGGACGCGCTGGTGGAGTACAGCCGCTACCCGGTGCCGCACGCGCTGCTCGTCGACATCGCCGAGACCATGGACCGCTACGGCCGGCTGACGCTGAGCAAGCATCCGGCCCACGGGCTGGTCCTCACCACCACCGACCGGCCGGTGCTGGAGGAGGTGCTGCGCTCCAAGCGCATCGCCCCGCTGGTCGGCGCCCGCATCGACCCGGACACGGTCGCCGTGCACCCCTCGGAGCGCGGGCAGATCAAGCAGACGCTGCTGAAGCTGGGCTGGCCGGCCGAGGACCTCGCCGGGTACGTCGACGGCGAGGCGCACCCGATCGAGCTGGCCGAGGACGGTTGGGCGCTGCGCCCCTACCAGAAGCAGGCGGTGGAGAACTTCTGGCACGGCGGGTCCGGTGTCGTCGTGCTGCCCTGCGGTGCGGGGAAGACCCTGGTCGGCGCCGGGTCGATGGCGCAGGCGAAGTCGACGACGCTGATTCTGGTCACGAACACCGTCTCCGCCCGGCAGTGGAAGCACGAGCTGGTGAAGCGAACCTCGCTGACCGAGGACGAGATCGGCGAGTACAGCGGGACCAGGAAGGAGATCCGGCCCGTCACCATCGCCACCTACCAGGTGCTGACGACGCGGCGGAAGGGCGTCTACCCGCACCTGGAGCTGTTCGACTCCCGCGACTGGGGCCTGATCGTCTACGACGAGGTGCATCTGCTGCCGGCGCCGGTGTTCAAGTTCACCGCCGACCTCCAGGCGCGCAGGCGGCTCGGCCTGACGGCGACGCTGGTGCGGGAGGACGGCCGGGAGTCGGACGTCTTCTCGCTCATCGGGCCCAAGCGGTTCGACGCCCCGTGGAAGGAGATCGAGGCGCAGGGTTACATCGCGCCCGCCGACTGCGTGGAGGTCCGGGTGAACCTCACGGACTCCGAGCGGCTCGCCTACGCCACGGCCGAGCCGGAGGAGAAGTACCGGTTCTGCTCGACCACGGTGACCAAGCGGAAGGTGACGGAGGCGATCGTGCGCCGGTTCGCCGGGCAGCAGATCCTCGTCATCGGGCAGTACATCGACCAGCTCGACGAACTGGGCGAGCATCTGAACGCCCCCGTGATCAAGGGCGAGACGAGCAACGCCCAGCGGGAGAAGCTCTTCGAGGCGTTCCGGCAGGGCGAGCTGAGCGTGCTGGTGGTCTCCAAGGTCGCCAACTTCTCCATCGACCTGCCGGAGGCCACGGTCGCCATCCAGGTGTCGGGCACGTTCGGGTCGCGACAGGAGGAGGCGCAGCGGCTGGGCCGGGTGCTGCGGCCGAAGGCGGACGGGCATCAGGCGCACTTCTACTCGGTGGTCGCCCGTGACACGATCGACCAGGACTTCGCGGCCCACCGCCAGCGGTTCCTGGCGGAGCAGGGGTACGCGTACCGGATCATGGACGCGGACGAACTGCTGGCGGAGGGCGGCTGAGGTCTTCGAGGCCTTCGTCCCGGGGTGTCCCGCTTCTTCGGGCCGCTACTTCGCGTCGCGGTTGAAGAGGGACGTGGACCAGAGGTGGCCGAGGGCCGTGAGGGCGAGGCACCAGGTGGCGGCGAGCCATCCCTGGTGGCCGATCTCCGTGCCCAGGAGGAGTCCTCGCAGGGTTTCGATGGCGGGGGTGAAGGGCTGGTACTCGGCGATCGGCCGGAACCAGCCCGGCATCCCGTCGACGGGGACGAAGGCGCTGGACAGCAGCGGGAGCAGGATCAGCGGCATGGCGTTGTTGCTCGCGGCCTCCGCGGTCGGGCTGGACAGGCCCATGCCGACGGCGATCCAGGTCAGGGCGAGGGCGAAGAGGGCGATCAGCCCCAACGCGGCCAGCCATTCCAGGGGGGTGGCGCCGGTGGAGCGGAAGCCGATCGCGACGGCGACCGCGCCGACCAGGACGGTGGCGGCGACGGACTGCAGGACGCTGCCGGCGACGTGCCCGATCAGGACCGAGGGCCGGTGGATGGCCATGGTCCGGAAGCGGGCGATGATCCCCTCGCTCATGTCGTTGGAAACGGAGACCGCGGTGCCGATGGTGGTGCTGCCGATGGTCATCAGCAGCAGGCCGGGCACCAGGTAGGCGATGTAGTCGGAGCGGTCGGCTCCCTCTCCCAGGCCCGCGCTCATGGCGTCGCCGAATATGTAGACGAACAGCAGGAGCAGCATGATCGGGGTGAGCAGGAGGTTGAGGGTGAGGGAGGGGTAACGGCGGGCGTGCAGCAGGTTGCGGCGCAGCATGGTGGCCGAGTCGCGCACCGCGAGGGACGGGGAGCCGCTCATCGGGTGGTCTCCTTTACGGGCTCGTTCCCGCCGGTCAGGGCGAAGAAGACGTCGTCGAGGTCGGGGGTGTGGACGGTGAGCTCGTCGGCGTGGACGCCGGCGGTGTCGAGGCGGGTCAGCAGGGTGTGCAGGTCGCGCTGGCTGCCGTCGCTGGGGATGTGCAGGGTCAGGGTCCGGTCGTGGCGGGTGGCCGCGGGCAGGGCGGCGGTGGCGGCGCCGTAGGCGGCGGGGTCGGTGAAGCGGAGCGCGACGTGTCCGCCGGGGACGATCCGCTTGAGTTCCTCCGCGGTGCCGTGGGCGGCGATCCCGCCGTCGTGGAGGACGGCGATGCGGTCGGCGAGCTGGTCGGCCTCCTCCAGGTACTGGGTGGTGAGGAAGACGGTGACGCCGCCGGTGACGAGGTCGCGGACGATCTGCCACATGGTGTGCCGGGAGCGGGGGTCCAGGCCGGTGGTGGGCTCGTCCAGGAAGATCACGCGCGGGCTGCCGACCAGGGTCATGGCGATGTCCAGACGGCGCTTCATGCCGCCGGAGTAGGTGGAGGCCGGCTTCTTCGCCGCCTCCGCCAGGCCGAAGCGCTCCAGCAGGTCCGCGCACACCCGTCGGCCCTCGCCGCGGGGCAGGTGGTGCAGGTCCGCCATCAGCAGCATGTTCTCCTCGCCGGTGATCAGCCCGTCCACCGCGGAGAACTGCCCCGTGACACCGATCGCCGCGCGCACGGCCTGCGGGTCGGCCGCGAGGTCGTGGCCCGCGACCCGGATCTCGCCGGAGGCCGGGTCGGGGGACACGAGGGTGGAGAGGATCTTGACGGCGGTGGTCTTGCCGGCCCCGTTCGGCCCGAGCAGCGCGAAGACCGTGCCTTCGGGGACGGCGAGGTCGATGCCGTCGAGCACGACCTTGTCGCCGTAGGACTTGCGCAGACCGCTCGCCGTGATGGCGGGGTTGGTCATGCCGGTGCTGGTCAGGTGGGTGGTGCCGGTCATGGAGGGCTCCTTCAGAGGCCGCGGGCGGTGATGTCGCCGTGGGCGGTGGTCGCGTGGATGGCCAGGCCGGCGTCGGCGCCGTCGGCGTTCTTCAGCGAGTTGTGGATCCGGCCGTAGCCGGTGCCGGCGTCCAGGGAGGCGGAGACTCCGCGGGCGGCGCCGATCGACACCTCGCCGAGCTGGGTGCGCAGGACGACCGTGCCGTGCAGGGCCTCGGCGACGCGGATGTCGCCCTTCTGGGTGCTGATCTCGGCGGAGCCGCCCAGCCGGCCGACCGAGATGCCTCCGTCGAGGAGGCCGATGCGGGCGTTCGCGGTCTCGTCGAGCTTGACCGTGCCCTGCGCGCCGTCGAAGGCGACGTCGCCGAGCCGTCCGACGCCCCGGAAGTCGGCGGCGGCGGCCTTGGCCTCGACACGGGAGCCCGCCGGGAGCCGGACGGTGACCTCGACGGCACCGGAGGCCCGGCCGAGGACCGGGTTCCTCACCGGCGCGGCCTCGATCCGCAGCACGCCGTCGGCGTAGGCGACCGTCGTGCGCTCCGCCGCCTGCACGTCCCGGTTCTTCGAGGCGTCGGCGGGGCGGATGTCGACCGCGGTGTCGGCCCGGTCGGCGGCGATGAACTGGATGCGGCCCGCGGGGATGTCGAGGACGGCGGAGACGGGGGCGGGGGTGGCGAAGGTCTGCATGGCGTACTCCTGGTGGCTGGCACGGCGAGTTGTTTCCGATATGAGAAACGCTACGTTGCATTCAAGAAGCAGGCAACTAGCCTGTTGCACTTGATGCGTGAATACACAGCTCAGAGGCACCATTTCATTGCAATGAGTCAGGAGATAACGCAACAACGCCATCGCAGTTCATTGCAATGAATGCCGTCGAACGCTACGCTGGGGACCTCAAGGACCACGAAGGAGACCGCGCATGCCCGGAGGCAGGCTCACCCAGCAGGAACGTCAGCAGATCGCGCTGGGGCTGGCCGACGGGCTCGCCTACGCCGAGATCGCCCGCCGGCTCGACCGGCCGACCTCGACCGTCACGCGCGAGGTGATGCGCAACGGCGGCCCCACCGGCTACCGCGCCGACCTGGCCCACCGCGCCGCCGAACGCCGCGCCCACCGGCGCAGGCCCGCCCCACCGGGACCGGAGCGGCCCGGGCGGGGCGACGGACGGGACGCCGAGGCGGTGCGCGAGTTCGAGGAGACGTTCACCACCGTCCTCATGGCCTCCGGCATGCCGCTGATGACGGCACGCGTGCTGGCCTGCCTCATACTGACCGACACCGGAAGCCTCACCGCGGCCGAACTCGTCCAGCGCCTCCGGGTCAGCCCGGCGTCCGTGTCCAAGGCCGTCGCGTTCCTGGAGAGCCAGAGCCTCCTCCGCCGGGAACAGGGCGAACGCCGCCGCGAGCGCTACATCGTGGACGACGACGTCTTCTACCAGTCGATGATGGCCAGCGCCCGCTCCACCGCCCACATCGGCGAGATCACCCGGCAGGGCGTCGGCGTCCTCGGCCCGGACACCCCGGCCGCCGTCCGGCTGGAGAACATCGCCCGCTACCTCGCCTTCATCAGCGAGAGCATCGCCCGCGCGGCGGAGCAGGCCCGCGACATCCTCCACTCGAAGCCCGAGGACGCCTGAATATTCGTTGGCCCGGGTCCGCACCCCTCCCCTAGAATCTCCGCCCTTGCCCGCCTCCCACTCGCGGAGTGCCGCCGTCCGGACGGAAACCGGACGGCCGTCGCCCGGACCGAACCGGACGGCATCCCGACGCACACCCACCCAGCAGGTCCTCCGGAGGCACCGCCTTGTCCACGCCCGCCGACGATCCCCTCTCCCGCGAGCGCTCCCACCTCGCCGCCTCCCGTGCCGCGCTGCGGGCCATGCGCCAGGACGTCGAGTCGCTCGACATCAGCGACGTGACCGCGAACTGGGTCAACGCCCGGATCCTCGAACGCCAGATCGATGAGCGGATCAAGGCCCTCGCCGACCTCAGCGACACGCCGCTGTTCTTCGGCCGGCTCGACTACCTGCACGCACCGGGGGCGGAACGGGCGGAGGGCGCCGAGGGGGAACGCTTCTACATCGGGCGGCGGCACGTGCACGACGCCGACGGCGACCCCATGGTCATCGACTGGCGCGCGCCGGTCTCGCAGCCGTTCTACCGGGCGTCGAAGAAGGACCCGATGGACGTCGCCCTGCGCCGCCGCTTCGGCTACACCGGCGGGCAGCTCACCGCGTACGAGGACGAGCACCTGTCGGACCCGGCGGAGGCGGCGCGGACCAGCAGGCTGCTCCAGCAGGAGATCGAGCGCCCGCGCGTCGGCCCGATGCGGGACATCGTGGCGACGATCCAGCCCGAGCAGGACGAGATCGTGCGGTCCGGGCTGGGCGGCACGGTGTGCGTGCAGGGCGGACCCGGCACCGGGAAGACGGCGGTCGGCCTGCACCGGGTCGCGTATCTGCTCTACGCCCACCGGGAGCGGCTCGCCCGCACCGGGACGCTGGTCATCGGGCCGAACCGGTCCTTCCTCCACTACATCGAGCAGGTGCTGCCCGCGCTCGGCGAGTTGACGGTGCGTCAGGCGACGGTGGACGACCTCGTGGCGCACGTCGAGGTGAGCGGCGCGGACGACGCGGCGGCGGCGGTCGTCAAGGGCGACGCCCGGATGGCCGAGGTGCTGCGGCGGGCGCTGTACGCGCACGTCACGCCGCCCACCGAGCCGGTGGTCGTGGTGCGCGGGTCACGGCGCTGGCGGGTGCCGGCGTACGAACTGGAGAAGATCGTCCGGGAGCTGCTGGACCGCGGGATCCGCTACGGCGCGGCCCGGGAGGCGCTGCCGCAGCGGATCGCGCACGCCGTGCTCGTGCAGATGGAGCGGGCCGGGGAGGCCCCCGACGACCGGGTGCAGGACGCGGTGGCCCGCAACAGCGCCGTGAAGGCGGCGGTGAAGGCCGTGTGGCCGCCGGTCGACCCGGCGAAGCTGGTGCTGCGGCTGCTCACCGACGCGGACTTCCTCGCCGAGCATGCCGACGCGGTCCTCACCCCCGAGGAGCAGAAGACGATCCTGTGGGCGAAGCCCGTCCGCTCGGTGAGGTCGGCCAAGTGGTCGGCGGCGGACGCGGTGCTCATCGACGAGGCCGCCGACCTGGTCGAGCGCACGCCCTCGCTGGGCCATGTCGTCCTGGACGAGGCGCAGGACCTGTCCCCGATGCAGTACCGCGCGGTGGGCCGGCGCTGCACCACCGGTTCCGCCACCGTCCTCGGCGACCTGGCGCAGGGCACCACGCCCTGGGCGACCCGCAGTTGGGAGGAGGCGCTGGCGCACCTGGGCAAGGACGACGCCGTGATCGAGGAGCTGACGGCCGGTTTCCGCGTCCCGTCCGACGTCATCGCCTACGCCTCCCGGCTGCTGCCGCACATCGCGCCGGGTCTGACGCCGGTGGCGTCGGTGCGGGAGAACCCGGGCGCGTTCGAGGTGCGGCGGGTCGGCGGGGACGCGGAGGTGGTGGCCGTGTGCGCCGAGTCGCTGCGCCACGAGGGGTCGATCGGCCTGATCGCCGCCGACGCCCGGGTGCCCGCGCTCGCCGGGGCGCTCACGGCCGCGGGCCTGGCCTTCCTCGGGCCGGGCGAGGAGACGACCCGCGAGACCCGGCTGACGCTGGTCCCGGCATCGCTGGCGAAGGGCCTGGAGTACGACTACGTGGTGCTGGACGAGCCGCGGGCGATCGTGGACGGCGAGCCGGACGAGCGGACGGGCCTGCGCCGCCTGTACGTGGCGCTGACCCGGGCCGTGTCCGGCCTGACGGTCACGTACTCGGCGCCGCTGCCGGAGCAGTTGGGGTGACCGCGGCTCCGACCGCCCACCCCTGATCCTCCCCGGCCGAGGCCGGCACGACCGAGTCCAGCGCGTACCGCCACTCGGCGACCGCCACCTCGGACACCGGCCCCGTCCAGCCCTCGGGCCGGGCGGCGCCGCCGATGTGGAAGGCGTCGATCCCGGCGGCGAGCAGGGCCGGCACATGGTCGAGCCGCAGCCCGCCGCCGACCAGGATCCGCGGCTCGTAGCCGCGCTCGCCGCCCCGTGCGGCCTCCGCGCACAGGACCGGCAGCCCGTCGTCCACGCCGGTGGCCGAGCCGGCGGTGAGGTAGGCGTCGAGGCCGGGCAGCCCGTCGAGCGCCCTGCGCAGCGCGTCCCGGTCGGCGGCACGGTCGATGGCCCGGTGGAAGGTCCACCGGCAGCCGTCGAGCACGTCCACCACCCGCTCCACGGCGTCCAGGTCCACCTGCCCGGCGGCGTCGAGGAAGCCGAGGACGAACTCCTCGGCCCCGGCGTCCCGCATCCGCCCGGCGGTGCCGACCAGCCGGTCGACGTCCCCGGCGGCGAAGCCGTCCGCGAGCCGCAGCATCACGCGCACCGGGATGTCGACGGCGGCGCGGATCTCGCCGACGGTCCCGGCCGACGGGGTGAGCCCGTCCGCCGCCATGTCGGTGACCAGCTCCAGCCGGTCCGCGCCTCCGGCCTGGGCGGCGACGGCGTCCTCGGCGTCGAGGGCGATCACCTCCAGGACTGCACGCTTGCTCATGGGACCCCATTCGTCGACGGCTACAGGTCTAGTCCACTTGAACCAATTGAAGACTACGCCCGTGCCCGACGCCACTCCTTCGAAGGCCCCCGCGCCGCTCGTGCGGGGAGCCCGGGACGACTCAGTCGAAAATGTCCAGCTCGTCCTCCGTCACCCCGGCCAGTTCGTACGACGCCCCCGCCGCCGGCGCACGTCCCGCGTACAGCCGCATCAGGGTCGGGGCGTCGCCGATGTAGCGGGCCGGCGGGCGGTCGCCGGCGAAGTCGCCGAGCCGCAGGGGCTCGTCCAGGTCGTCCAGGTCGGCGTGGAGCGGCGGCCGCTTCTCCTGCCGGGTCACGTACGCGAGCAGCGCCAGCGCCTCCGGCAGCGGCCGGCCGCCGTACGCCCCCGGCGCCCCGAGCGCCTCGCGCACGTCGCCGCCGTGCACCCACTCGCCCAGCGCCAGCTTGTCCAGCAGCCCGTCGGAGGCGGCGATCACCGGCCCGGCCCCGGTCATCCCGCGCTCCAGCTCGTCGACGACCCGGGCGTTGCTCCAGTCGCCTCGCTCGGCGATGTCCCGCTCGTTGGCGGCGGGCGAGAACACGTCGGCCTCGTACCGGCTCTCCACCACCCGCGTCAGCGCGGCGGAGCAGTGCGCCAGCACATCGCGCACCGACCACCCCGGACAGGCGGCGACCGGCAGCGCGAACTCCCCCTCCGCCCGCTCCCGCAGCAGGGGCACCAACTCGTCCCGTTCGAGGATCAGCAGCCGCCCGGGCAGCTCCGGGTCCCGTACGTCGTACACATCGGCAGGTGTCGTCATGACGTTCACGCTAGAGGGAAGGCGCGGCCCGCCGGGAGGACGCGGGGCCGGGACAATGGGCGCATGGCCGATCCCGACGCCCTGCGCACCCGCTTCGCCGCCGCCCTGGAGGCCGCCCGCTCCCCGGCGTACGGCCCCGACCCGGCCCCGTACGCCGACAACCTGCTCGCCCGCTGGCAGGAGCCCCAGCGCCGGTACCACACGCTCACGCACCTGGCCGCGGTGCTCGACCGCGTCGACACGCTGGCCGAGTACGCCGACGATCCGGACCTGGTGCGGCTGGCCGCCTGGTTCCACGACGCGGTGTATCTGCCCGACCGCTCGGAGAACGAGGAGCGGTCCGCGCGGCTCGCCGAACGCGCCCTCGCGGAGGCCGGGCTGGCCGAGGCGAAGACCGCCGAGGTGGCCCGGCTGGTGCGGCTCACCGCCGGGCACGCCCCGGCCGACGGGGACCGCAACGGCGTGGTGCTGTGCGACGCCGACCTGGCGATCCTCGCCGCGCCGCCGTCGGCCTACGCCGCCTACACCGCGGCCGTGCGCGAGGAGTACGGCTTCGTCCCGTCCGACGCCTTCCGCGCGGGCCGGGCCGAGGTCCTGCGCCAACTCCTCGCCCTCCCGAGGCTGTTCCGCACCCCCTACGGCGCCGCCCACTGGGAGGCGACGGCTCGCTACAACGTCGGAGGCGAGCTGGAAATGCTGTCGTCGTGACGGTGCGGCGTCGCCTAGCCTGCGCTGCATGAGCGATGCGGGCGGGGATCTGGTGGAGCAGGCCGTCGCGGGCGCCGTCGCGGCGCTGGGCGCGGCGGTGGAGCGGGACGACTGGGAGCGGGTGCGGGCGGGCTCGCTGGAGTGGGACTGCCGCAGGACGGCCACCCATGTGGCGAGCTGTCTGCTCGCCTACGCGGGCCAGTTGGCCGGGCGCGCGCAGGACTCCTACGTACCCTTCAAGATCACCCTCGACGGCTCCGCCGGCTTCGACCCCGCCGACAACCGGGGCGTCCTCCACGTCATCGAGACCACCGGGACCCTGCTCGCCGCCACCGTGCGCACCACGCCCCGCGCGGTGCGCGCCTTCCACCCGTACCCGTTCCGCAGCGCCAACCGCACCGGCTTCGCCGCGATGGGCGTCGCCGAGGTGCTGCTGCACACCCACGACCTCACCGAGGGCCTCGGCCTGTCCTACGCGCCGCGCGCGGAACTCGCCGCCTTCGTGCTCGGCACGATCTTCCCCGAGGTCCGGCCCGGCCCCGACCCCTGGCGGACCCTGCTGTGGGCCACCGGCCGGGGCGAGCTGCCCGGGCGGCCCCGGGTCACCGAGTGGCGCTGGCAGAACAACATGGTCCTGCCCGCCTCGCAGCGCCTCACGCTGGAGGGCGTCACCCCGGCCGCCGCGGCCGACCTCGCCGCGGGCGGCGACGGCGGCTTCGACTGGCTCGGCGGCGGCCCCTTCGACGGCACGCGCGAGGCCGCCGGGATGACGGTGGCGGCGTACGAGGCGGGCGTGCACCGCGCCGAGTTCGGCCTCTTCGCCGTCGTGCGCCGCGAGGACGACCGCGCGATCGGCGGCATCGGCTTCCACGGCTCCCCCGACGAGGACGGCCGTACCGAGATCGGCTACGACCTCACCGAACCGGCCCGCGGACAGGGCTACGCCACGGAGGCGCTGCGCACGCTGGCGGACTGGGCGCTGGCGCGCGACGACGTGCGGTCGCTGTTCGCCACCGTGGAGCGGGACAACCCGGCCTCGCGGCACGTCCTGGCACGCGCCGGGTTCACGCGGGTGAGCGAGGCGTACGGCGAGGAGAAGCTGGTGGCGTACGAACTGCGCGGCTGACGCGCCCCACGGCCCGACCGCGCCCCACGGGGACCCGCGGCTCAGCCCGCGTCGTGCTTACGGCGCCGCAGTCCCGCCCCGAGCAGCAGCCGCACCACCTCGCGGCTGCCGACCTCCACCGCGCCCGCCCGCACCGCGTCCCGGTAGCGGTGCGAGGGGATGTCGTAGTGGTCCCGCTCGAAGGCGCGGCGCGGGACGCCGAGGCGCGCGGCGAAGGCGTGGAGTTCGTCGTACGAGACGTCGCTGATCAGGTGGGACCACATGCGGCCGTGGCCGGGCCAGGTCGGCGGGTCGATGTACACCGTCACGAGGAGGGCGCCCCGCCGCAGGCGCCGAGCCCTCCGATCGCCGCGACCTTCACGCCCGCCTTGTGGCACACCCAGTGCGGGTCGGGGCCCAGCTCCGGCTCGACGTCGAGCGCGTGCGGCTCGCCGGAGCCGCACACCGGGCACAGGGGCCAGCGGCCGTGGCGGTCCAGCAGGGCGTCCTGCACGTCCTGGGCGACCAGCCCGGCCACGAAGGCGGCGCCCTCCGGCCACTGCTCCACCCACCAACGCCGCTGCGCGACGGACTCCTCGACCAGGGAGACGACGTCCGCCTGCGCGACCCGGCCCGCCACGAGGTCGGCGAGCACCAGGGCGCGCGCGGCGTGCAGCGCCTGCTCCAGGGGGCTGATGGGGTCCATGCACCCATTGTGCGCACTCTTGACCACGACACCGAACCGAAAATACCTTTCAGAGGTGACCCGGAACGTGAAGGAAACTTTCCGCCGGGCGCCGGTGTCCGCCGTCGGCGCCCCGCCCGCGCCGGCCGCCCTCGCCGCCAAGGTCCGCACCCTCGCCCCGTCGATGACCCGCTCCATGCAGCGCGTCGCCGAGGCCCTCGCGGGCGACCCGGCGGGCTGCGCCGCCCTCACCGTCACCGGCCTCGCCGAGCGCACGGGCACCAGCGAGGCCACCGTCGTACGCACCGCCCGCCTCCTCGGCTACCCCGGCTACCGCGATCTGCGCCTCGCCCTCGCCGGCCTCGCAGCCCAGCAGCAGTCCGGCCGCGCGCCCGCCATCACGACCGACATCGCGGTGGACGACCCCATCGCCGACGTCGTCGCCAAGCTCGCCCTCGACGAGCAGCAGACCCTCGCCGACACCGCCGCCGGCCTCGACACCGCCCAGCTCGGCGCCGCCGTCGCCGCGGTGGCCACCGCCCGCCGCACCGACGTGTACGGCATCGGGGCGTCGGGACTGGTCGCCCAGGACCTGACGCAGAAGCTGCTGCGCATAGGGCTGATGGCGCACGCGCCCGGCGATCCGCACCTCGCGGTGACGAACGCGGTGCAGCTGCGCGCCGGGGACGTCGCCGTCGCGATCACCCACTCCGGGTCGACCGGGGACGTCATCGAGCCGCTGCGGGTCGCCTTCGAGCGCGGGGCGACGACCGTCGCGGTCACCGGCCGGCCCGACTCCGCGGTGACGCAGTACGCCGACCTGGTGCTGACGACGTCCACGGCCCGCGAGAGCGAGCTGCGGCCCGCGGCGATGTCCTCGCGGACCAGCCAACTGCTGGTGGTGGACTGCCTGTTCGTGGGGGTGGCGCAGCGGACCTACGAGACGGCGGGGCCGGCGCTGTCCGCGTCCTACGAGGCACTGGCCCACCGGCATCGCAGGTAGGAGGGACGTCCTGCGTCGCAGGCGGACAGGACATCCGGCTCGCAGGCAGGACATCCGCCGTCGCAGGCGGTTCATGCCGTACCCACCCGCACCGAACAGGAACCGACGTCCATGACCCCCACACCCGAATCGACCGGCCTGCGGGCCCAGTTGGCGAGCCTGCCGACCGAGGCATTCCGGCCCGAACTGGCGGAGATCGACCGGCTGTCCACCCTGGAGATCGCCACGCTGATGAACGGCGAGGACGCCGGCGTCCCCGCCGCCGTCGCCCGGGAGCTGCCCCGCATCGCCGCCGCCGTCGACGCCGTCGCCGAGCGCATGGCCCGCGGCGGACGGCTCGTCTACGCCGGCGCCGGCACCGCCGGGCGGCTCGGGGTGCTGGACGCCTCCGAGTGCCCGCCCACCTTCAACACCGACCCGGCGCAGGTCGTGGGCCTCGTCGCGGGCGGCAGGGACGCGCTGGTCACGTCCGTCGAGGGCGCCGAGGACTCGGCCGAGCTGGCCCGGCGCGACCTGGACGCCCTCGGGCTGACCGCCGGGGACGCGGTGGTCGGCGTGTCCGCGTCCGGCCGTACGCCCTACGCCGTCGGCGCAGTGGAGCACGCCCGCGCGCACGGCGCCCTGACCGTGGGGCTGGCCTGCAATCCGGGCAGCGCCCTCGCCGCGGCCGCCGAGCACGGGATCGAGGTCGTCGTCGGGCCCGAGCTGATCACCGGGTCCACCCGGCTGAAGGCGGGCACGGCGCAGAAGCTGGTGCTCAACATGATCTCGACGATCACGATGATCCGGCTGGGCAAGACGTACGGGAACCTGATGGTCGACGTGCGCGCCTCCAACGACAAGCTGCGCGCCCGCTCCCGCCGGATCGTCGCCCTGGCCACCGGCGCGGGCGACGACGAGATCGAGGCGGCCCTCGCGGCGACGGGCGGCGAGGTCAAGGACGCCATCCTGACGATCCTCGGCCAGGTGGACGCCCCGACGGCGGCACGGCTGCTGGCGGAGTCGGGGGGCCGACTGCGCGAGGCGCTGGTGGCGGCAGCCCGCTGACACACCGGCCGAACACCACACGGCCACCGGGCGAACTCCGGCGACCGACTGCGCGAGCCGCTGGAGACGGCAGCCCACTGACACACCGGCCGAACACCCCGCGGCCACCGACCGACTGCCCTGGAGGGTGCGGGCGGCGGCCCCCTGCCGCACGGCCGAACGCCCCGACGGCCGCGCGACGCGGCTGCCGACGCAATCCCACCGCCACCGCGCGCGGCACGGCCCGCGCCCCCCGCTGAGACACTGGACGGCATGAACCACGCCCACGTCACCGCTCTCGGCCGTGCCCTCCGGCTGCTCGGGGAACACGGCGAGGCCCTCGGCGCCGACACGCCGGACGCCAAGCTGCACGAGATCAAGGCGGACCTCAAGCGCGCGCTGGAGCTGCTGGAGGAGAGCGCCGGCGCGCAGGCCCCGGCCACCCGCTGCCCCGAGCATCCGTACGGGCCCGTGGACGAGAGCGCGCCCGACCTGTGCCTGCTGTGCGAGACGCGGCGGCGGGCGGCCCGCCGGGCCGAGTTCAACGGCCCCGCCGCGCCCGCCGGCCCCGCCGCCACCGCGCCGTCGCGGTACGGGGTGCGCGGCGACCGTCCGCAGCCCCAGCAGCGCTGGCTGCCGGAGCTGTGGAACGGGCAGGAGTGGCAGCTGTGCGGGACCCCGCGCCGGGACCGGCGCGAGGCCGAGCTGTATCTGGCCGCCCAGCGGCGCGGCTCGCGGGCCGCCATGGCGTACCGGCTGGTGCACGAGTTCACCGACTACGAGGTGCTCCGCGTGTGGGGCACCCCGGTGCGGGTGGACATCGAGCCGATGGGCAACCTGTAGGCCGCCGCGGTCAGCTCAGGGTGCGCAGGGACGCGGCGTCGTACGGGGCCAGCTCATCGAAGCGGCCGGCGAGCACCTTCTCGGCCCACTGCGGGTCCTGGAGCAGGGCGCGGCCGACGGCGACCAGGTCGAACTCGTCGCGCTCGAAGCGGTCGAGGAGGTTGTCGAGGCTGCCCAGCGCGGCGCCCTCACCCTGGAACGCCTTGATGAAGTCGCCGTCGAGGCCGACCGAGCCGACGGTGACGGCGGGCTTGCCGGTGAGCTTCTTGGTCCAGCCGGCGAGGTTGAGGTCGGAGCCGTCGAACTCGGGGAGCCAGTAGCGGCGGGTGGAGGCGTGGAAGGCGTCGACGCCGGCGGCGGCGAGCGGGGTGAGGACGGCCTCCAGCTGCTCGGGGGTGTCGGCGAGCCTGGCGTCGTAGGCCCCCGACTTCCACTGCGAGTAGCGGAAGATCACCGGGAAGCCGGGCGAGACGGAGGCGCGGACGGCGGCCACGATCTCGGCGGCGAACCGGGTGCGGGCGACGGGGTCGCCGCCGTAGGCGTCGGTGCGGCGGTTGGTGAACTCCCACAGGAACTGGTCGATGAGGTAGCCGTGGGCGCCGTGCAGTTCGACGCCGTCGAAGCCGATCCGCTCGGCCGCCGCGGCGGCCTCGGCGAAGGCGGCGATCACGTCGTCCAGGTCCTGGCGCGTCATCTCCCGGCCGTCGCCCGCGGTGCCGTCCAGGCGCAGCCCGGAGGGGCCGACGGGGGACGCCTCGGGGAACGGCGGGCGGCCCGGCTTGCGGACCATGCCGATGTGCCACAGCTGCGGCACGATCGTCCCGCCGGCCGCGTGCACGGCGTCGGCGACCTTCGTCCAGCCCGCCAGCTGCTCGGCCCCGTGGAACCGCGGCACCCGGCTGCTCTCCCCGGCCGAGTCGTGGCCGACGTACGTGCCCTCGGTGACGATGAGCCCGACGCCGGCGGCGGCACGGCGGGCGTAGTACGACACCACGTCCTCGCCGGGGACGCCGCCCGGGGAGAACTGACGGGTCATCGGCGCCATGACGATGCGGTTCGGCACCGTGAGGCCGTTGATCGACACGGGGCGGGAGAGGATCTCGGCCGCGCGGGAGGCGGCGGGCGGGGAGACGGTCACTCGGGGGCTCCTAGGGATCGGATACCGCTCAGTATGTGCATGTGCAACAAGCGGTGTCCAGATCGCATTCCCGGGAGCCGCGGATCCCGTTCCCGGGAGCCGGAGAAGGCAGACGGACCCGCACCTGGCCGCCGCGGAAACGCGCGTGGGCGGCACCCCCCCGTCGTACGGGGAGTGCCGCCCACGGCACGGAAGGACGGTACCGATCCTCGGAAGGATCAGAAGTCCATGTCACCGCCCGGCATGCCGCCGCCGGCCGGCGCGGCGGCCTTCTCCGGCTTGTCGGCGATGACGGCCTCGGTGGTGAGGAACAGCGCGGCGATGGAGGCGGCGTTCTGCAGCGCGGAACGGGTCACCTTCGCCGGGTCGATGATGCCTTCGGCGACCAGGTCGACGTACTCACCGGTCGCGGCGTTCAGGCCGTGGCCCGGGGTGAGGTTGCGGACCTTCTCCACCACGACGCCGCCCTCGAGGCCGGCGTTGACGGCGATCTGCTTCAGCGGGGCCTCGAGCGCCAGCTTGACGGCGGCGGCACCGGTGGCCTCGTCGCCCTCGAGCTCCAGCTTCTCGAACACCTGGGAGGCCTGGAGCAGGGCCACGCCACCACCGGCGACGATGCCCTCCTCGACGGCCGCCTTGGCGTTGCGCACGGCGTCCTCGATGCGGTGCTTGCGCTCCTTGAGCTCCACCTCGGTGGCGGCGCCGGCCTTGATGACCGCGACACCGCCGGCGAGCTTCGCCAGGCGCTCCTGCAGCTTCTCGCGGTCGTAGTCCGAGTCGCTGTTCTCGATCTCGGCGCGGATCTGGTTCACGCGGCCCTGGACCTGCTCCGCGGAGCCGGCGCCGTCCACGATGGTGGTCTCGTCCTTGGTGATGACGACCTTGCGGGCGCGGCCCAGGAGGTCCAGGGTCGCGTTCTCCAGCTTGAGGCCGACCTCCTCGGAGATGACCTCGCCGCCCGTGAGGATGGCGATGTCGCCGAGCATGGCCTTGCGGCGGTCGCCGAAGCCCGGGGCCTTGACGGCGACGGACTTGAAGGTGCCGCGGATCTTGTTGACGACCAGGGTCGACAGGGCCTCGCCCTCGACGTCCTCGGCGATGATCAGCAGCGGCTTGCCCGACTGCATGACCTTCTCCAGGAGCGGGAGCAGGTCCTTGACGTTGGAGATCTTGGAGTTGGCGATGAGGATGTAGGGGTCCTCGAGCGAGGCCTCCATCCGCTCCATGTCGGTGGCGAAGTACGCCGAGATGTAGCCCTTGTCGAAGCGCATGCCCTCGGTGAGCTCGAGCTCCAGACCGAAGGTCTGCGACTCCTCGACCGTGATGACGCCTTCCTTGCCGACCTTGTCCATCGCCTCGGCGATCAGCTCGCCGATCTGGGTGTCGGCGGCGGAGATGGAGGCCGTGGAGGCGATCTGCTCCTTGGTCTCGACCTCCTTGGCCTGGTCGAGCAGGGCGGCGGAGACGGCCTCGACGGCCTTCTCGATGCCGCGCTTCAGGGCCATCGGGTTGGCGCCGGCCGCGACGTTGCGCAGACCCTCGCGCACCAGGGCCTGGGCCAGCACGGTCGCCGTGGTCGTACCGTCGCCGGCGACGTCGTCCGTCTTCTTGGCGACTTCCTTGACCAGCTCGGCGCCGATCTTCTCGTACGGGTCCTCGAGCTCGATCTCCTTGGCGATGGAGACACCATCGTTGGTGATCGTGGGGGCGCCCCACTTCTTCTCGAGGACGACGTTGCGGCCCTTGGGGCCGAGCGTCACCTTCACGGCGTCCGCGAGCTGGTTCATGCCGCGCTCGAGGCCGCGCCGCGCCTCCTCGTCGAACGCGATGATCTTGGCCATGTGAAGTGGTCCCTCCAGGACTGGGGGTGATTCCTTCGGACCGCGCCCGCGCCCGCGACGGACGGCTCGCCGGCCCCGTGGTTCCTTGCCCCACCTGGCCCGCGGGCCTCACCGACCCGGTCCTTCTTTGTCACTCTCACCTTCAGAGTGCTAACGCCAATGATTAGCACTCGGGTGTGGTGAGTGCAAGCGCCTCCCGGCATCCGGCCACCCGGAGGCGTGGGTCCGGACAGCCGGAAGCGCGGGTCCCGACCGCCGGAAGCGGCGGATCCGCGGACGGCCGAAGGCGACGGACCCGGAGGCCGGAGGCGGACCCGGAGGCCGGAGGCGCGGGCCCGGACAGCCAGAGGCGCGGGCCCGGACGGCCAGAGGCGTGGGGCCGGACGGCCGGAGGCGGACCCGGAGGCGGGCCCGGACGGCCGGGGACGCGGGCCCGGACAGCCGAAGGGCCCGCACCCCTGGGGATGCGGGCCCTTCGGAGAAAGACCTTCGCCTGCGGTGGTCGGTCGCGCGTTTCAGGCAGTGACGCGGACCATGTCGGCCTGCGGGCCCTTCTGACCCTGCGAGATCTCGAACTCGACTCGCTGGCCCTCTTCGAGGGTCCGGTACCCGTCCATCTGGATCGCGCTGTAGTGGACGAAGACGTCCGCACCACCGTCGACCGCGATGAAGCCGTACCCCTTCTCCGCGTTGAACCACTTGACGGTGCCCTGAGCCATGCCTAACTCCCCTATTACTGGCCCTTGCACAGATCCACACTTCGCGGACCCGGGTCAGATCTCACCCCCCAATGGCTGGGGGCGTGCGCCGGAACGCGTCGACCGCGGCCGAATGTATCTGTCCAACTGCCGTCTGCAACAGGTCAGTCGGACGAGAAATCTGGGCGCGAGCGGTCGGGAATTTACGGAAAATCCGCCAGACTTCAGGGCAAGCCGGACCGCGGAAAAGGCCAGGATGGCCGAAAAGGATCGCACACTTTGGCTACTTCTCGACGGAAGCGCAGCGTTCCACATATGCGCCCGGCAAGGTGAAAGGGGGCGCGTTCCCCAACTCTACCGTGCTCAATCACATTGAATGGCCCCCTCCGCTTCTCTTGGGGAGGGGGCCATTCAACGGACGTCCGGTGTTCAGCCGCCGGCGACGGCGGGGATGATCGACACGCCCGCGCCGTCCGGGGTGGCGGTGTCCAGACCCTGTTCAAAACGGACGTCGTCGTCGTTGACGTACACGTTGACGAAGCGGCGCAGCTTGCCCTGGTCGTCCAGGACGCGGGCGGCGATGCCCGTGTGGTTCTTCTCCAGGTCGGCGATGACCTCGCCGAGGGTGGCCCCCTCGGCGGCGACCTCGGCCTTCCCGCCCGTGTAGGTGCGCAGGATGGTGGGGATGCGGACGGTGACGCTCATGGCTCGGTGACCTCCGGTCGGGGTGGCTGGCGTACGCGGATGCGGAAGGGGGCGGCGGACCGGCGGATCAGGCGAGGCCGGCCGCGCGGAACGACTCCAGGCTCGGCCGGATGGTCGCGGTGAGCCCCGTCCCCGCCACGGCGTCCAGCGTCTTGAGACCGTCGCCCGTGTTGAGGACGACCGTGGTCTTCGCCGGGTCCAGCACGCCGTTCTCGATCAGCTTGCGGGTCACGCCCACCGTCACGCCGCCGGCCGTCTCCGCGAAGATGCCCTCGGTGCGGGCCAGCAGCCTGATGGCGTCCACGATCTGCTCGTCCGTGACGTCCTCCACGGCGCCGCCCGTGCGGCGGGCGATGTCGAGGACGTAGGGCCCGTCGGCCGGGTTGCCGATGGCGAGGGACTTGGCGATGGTGTCGGGCTTCTGCGGCCGGACGACGTCGTGCCCGGCCTTGTACGCGGTGGACACCGGCGAGCAGCCCTCGGCCTGGGCGCCGAAGATCTTGTACGGCCGGTCCTCGACCAGACCGAGCTTGATCAGTTCCTGCAGCCCCTTGTCGATCTTGGTGAGCTGGGAGCCGGAGGCGATCGGCACCACGATCTGGTCCGGCAGCCGCCAGCCGAGCTGCTCGCAGATCTCGTACGCGAGGGTCTTGGACCCCTCCGCGTAGTACGGCCGCAGGTTGACGTTGACGAAGCCCCAGCCCTCGCCGGCCGGGTCGCCGATCAGCTCGGAGCAGAAGCGGTTGACGTCGTCGTAGTTGCCCTCGATGCCGACCAGCTCGCCGCCGTAGACGGCGGCCATGACGACCTTGCCCTGCTCCAGGTCGTGCGGGATGAACACGCAGGAGCGCAGGCCGGCCCGGGCGGCGGCGGCGCCGACCGCGCCGGCCAGGTTGCCGGTGGAGGAGCAGGACAGGGTGGTGAAGCCGAAGGCACGGGCGGCCTCCAGGGCCTGGGCGACGACCCGGTCCTTGAAGGAGTGGGTCGGGTTGCCGGAGTCGTCCTTGACGTACAGACCGCCGGTCACGCCGAGTTCGCGGGCGAGGTTGTCGGCCTGGACGAGCTTGGTCCAGCCGGGGTTCAGGTTGGGCTTGTCCGCCACGTCGGCCGGGACGGGCAGCAGGGGCGCGTAGCGCCAGATGTTCGCGGGTCCCGCCTCGATGCGCCGCCGCAGTTCCTCGGTGTCGTAGGCCGAGAAGTCGTACGCGATCTCCAGCGGGCCGAAACACTCCTCGCAGGCGAAGACCGGTCCGAGGGGTACGCGGTGACCGCACTCGCGGCAGGAGAGCGCCGCGGCGGGACCCAGGTCCACGGAGGCGGCGGAATCGGTGGTGCTTGCAACGGTCTGCACAGCCATGTGAGGCGAGGCCCTTTCTCCTCATCTTCCTCACGACGCATCTCGCCGTGAGACGGATTTGGCACCTTCCCTAGCCGGGAGCCTCGCGGAAACGATCAACACTGATCTACGAGACCGGCTGGAGGGTTGCCGGGGCTTCATCGGGCCGTATCCCTCTGCCCCTCTGGATGAGCTGTATGTGGTTGTCGGCATGGCGACCCCCGACATGCGATGGTCACCAGCGTTGTTCAAGACTGTAACCGAAGGCCAGGACAGTTGAGATAGTCGTCCGAAGCGCGAGATGGATCACATGCCGGTCGGAACGTCCGGACATGTGCTCCCCCACTCGCCGAGAGAACGCGAAGGAGCCGCAGGCTGTGCTGGAAGAAGTCGAGCGCTGGCTGAACACCCGCTCCTGGTCCGCGACCGATCGCCCGCTGCACAAGATCCTGGCCGCCAAGCGTGCCACGGGCCAGTCGGTCAGCGTCGTGCTGCCCGCCCTCAACGAGGAGGAGACGGTCGGCGACATCGTCGCCGTGATCCGGCACGACCTGATGCACCAGGTCCCGCTCGTCGACGAGATCGTCGTCGTCGACTCGGGCTCCACCGACCGCACCTCCGAGGTGGCCGCCGCCGCGGGCGCCCGGGTGGTGCACCGCGACGAGATCCTCCCGCGCCTCCCCGCCGTGCCCGGCAAGGGCGAGGTGCTGTGGCGCTCCCTGCTGGTGACCGACGGGGACATCGTCTGCTTCATCGACGCGGACCTGCGGGAGTTCTCGTCGGACTTCGTCTCCGGGATCGTCGGCCCGCTGCTGACCGACCCGGACGTCGACCTCGTCAAGGGGATGTACGACCGCCCGCTGGGCGGCGCGGCGGGGCAGGGCGGCCGGGTGACCGAGCTGATGGCACGCCCGCTGCTCAACATGCACTGGCCGCAGCTGGCGGGCTTCGTGCAGCCGCTGGGCGGCGAGTACGCGGCCCGCCGCTCGCTGCTGGAACAGCTGCCCTTCCCCGTCGGGTACGGCGTGGAGCTGGGCATGCTGGTCGACGCCCTGCACCTGGTGGGGCTCGACGCGCTGGCCCAGGTGGACATCGGAGTGCGCAAGCACCGGCACCAGGACGGGCAGGCGCTCGGCCGGATGGCCGCGGCGATCTACCGCACCGCGCAGCTGAGGCTGGCGCGCGGGCATCTGATCCGGCCCGCCATCACCCAGTTCGAGCGGGGGTCGGAGGGGTTCGAGCCGCGCACGTACTCGGTGGACACGGAGGAGCGTCCGCCGATGGTGGAGATCGCGGAGTACGCGCGGCGCAGGGTGGCGTGAGGCGGCCGGGCGCGGGCCGGACGGGAGCGGAAGGGGCCGGACGAGAGGTCGGACGAGGAGCCGGACGGCGGGCCGCGCGGAGGGTCGCGCGGCCGGTCGTCCGCCGTCGCACGGCCGGTCGTATACGGCACGCGATCCGGCCGCCGAACTGCTGGAACCGTACGTTTGAGCGGTTGGGGGGCGGGCTAGGTTGAGGCTTATGGCTTCGACGTACGGTGCTGCACAGGTCCTGCTCGCCTCCAACCGGGGGCCGGTCTCCTACACGGTCGGCGAGGACGGTTCGCTGAACGCCCGCAGGGGCGGTGGCGGCCTGGTCTCCGGGCTGTCGGCGATCGGTCCGGACGCGGGCGCGCTGTGGGTGTGCTCGGCCCTGAGCGACGGGGACCGCGAGGCGGTGCGGCGCGGGGTGGGCGAGTCCGGGGTGCGGATGCTGGACATTCCGGGGGACGTGCACGCGGACGCGTACAACGGCGTCGCGAACTCGGTGCTGTGGTTCGTGCACCACATGCTCTACCAGACGCCGGTGGAGCCGGTGTTCGACGCGGAGTTCCGGCGCCAGTGGGCGTCGTACGTCACGTACAACGAGGCGTTCGCGCGGGCGCTGGCCGAGGAAGCGGCCGAGGGCGCGGCGGTGCTGGTGCAGGACTACCACCTCACGCTCGTGCCGGGGCTGCTGCGCGAGCTGCGCCCGGACCTGCGGATCGGCCACTTCTCGCACACGCCGTGGGCGCCGCCGGAGTACTTCCGGATGCTGCCGGACGACGTGGCCGGGCAGGTGCTGCGCGGGATGCTGGGCGCAGACCGGCTGGGTTTCCTCACCCGCCGCTGGGCGGAGGCGTTCACGGCGTGCTGCGAGGCGTTCGCCGGGGGCCTCGGCGGGACGCGCGTGGGCGTGCACGGCCTGGGAGCGGACGCGGACTTCCTGCGCCGGCGCTCGCGCGAGGCGGACGTCGAGGAGCGCATGGAGTCGCTGCGCGCGGAGATCGGCGAGGGCCGCCGGGCGATCGTCCGCGTGGACCGCACGGAACTCTCCAAGAACATCGTCCGCGGCCTGCTGGCCTACCGCCGGCTCCTGGAGGACCGCCCCGAGTGGCACGAGCGGGTGGTGCACGTCGCGTTCGCCTACCCGTCGCGGCAGGACCTCGCGGTGTACCGCGACTACACGGCGGAGGTGCAGCGCCTGGCCGCGGAGATCAACGACCAGTACGGCACGCCGGGCTGGACGCCGGTGGTCCTCCACGTCAAGGACGACTTCGCCCGCTCCCTGGCCGCGTACCGCCTGGCCGACGTGGCCCTGGTGAACCCGATCCGGGACGGCATGAACCTGGTCGCCAAGGAGGTCCCGGTCGTCTCGGACGACGGCTGCGCCCTGGTCCTGTCCCGCGAGGCGGGCGCCTACGAGGAACTGGGCGAGGACGCGCTGGTCGTCAACCCCTACGACGTCACCGCCACGGCGGAGGCCCTCCACGCGGCCCTGACGATGCCCGCCGCCGAGCGGGCCGACCGCACCAAGCGCCTCGCCGCGGCGGCGACGGCCCTCCCCCCGGCCCAGTGGTTCCTGGACCAGCTGAACGCCCTGCGGGGGGACGGGGCGGCCTGAGCACCCGGTGGGGCCTCGGCTTCCGGGACGGTGGATCGGATCGGTGAGGGCGGCGGCCTGAGCGGAACGGCCGCCCGCAGAGCCTCGGCCACCGGGCCCAACGGCTCCGCCGCGCCCGTTCGCCGACCGGCGCGACCCCGCCGCCGGACCGGCGATCGCGCCACACGGCGGGGCCGTGCAGCCGGCGGTGCACGGCCCGCCCGGGCCGCGGACCGCCCGGGCCCCTGCTCGTCCCGGCCGACCACCCGGCGCGACGGACGAGGTCGCACCAGCCACACGGGCCGCACCGCGGCCCGTTCGCAGCCGGGCCGGCCGACGGCGCTCGTCGGCCGGCACACGTCGGCCGCGGACGGACGGTGGTCACAGGGAAGGCCGCTGCGGCGGCCGGCCCCGCGGACGGAGCCGTCGGCGGCCGGCGGCCCACCGCGGTGCCGGGACCCCGCGCGACCGGTCCGGTACCGCCACGCGTCCGCGCCCCCGAGGGGGAGGGCTCAGCCCAGCCGTGCCGCCAACGCCCCCAGCAGGCCCACCACGCCCTCCGGGCCGTCGACCACCAGGTCCGCGCGTTCGCGCAGTTCCGTGACCTCGTCGCTGCCGCTGCAGACCAGGACGCCGGGGACGCCCTCGCCGCGGAGTTTGTCGACCGCGGCGAAGGCCGGGAGGTCGCCGAGGTCGTCGCCGGCGTAGAGGACCGACTCGGCGCCCGTGTCGCGGAGGTACTCCGAGAGGGCGACGCCCTTGTCGACGCCCGGGGGGCGCAGTTCGAGGACCATGCGGCCGGGTTCGACGATCAGGCCGTGGCGGGTGGCGAGGTCGGCGAGCGGCTCGCGCAGGGCCTCGAAGGCGGCCTGCGGGTCGGCGGCGCGGCGGGTGTGGACGGCGAGCGCGCGGCCCTTCTCCTCCACCCAGGTGCCCTGCCAGGCGCCGACCCCGTCGAGGACGCCGGGCAGTTCGGCCCGGACGGCGGCGACGCCGGGGTGCGGGGCGGGCGCGCTGACCTCGCCGCTGACGGCGTCCCAGCGTTCGGCGCCGTAGTGGCCGAGGACGACGAGGTGCTCCAGGCCGGGAACGCCCGCGAAGCCGCCGTAGCGCACGGCGACGCCGGCCGGGCGGCCGGTGATCACCGCGACGGCGGCGACCTCGGGGGCGAGGGCGGCGAGCGCGGACACCGCGCCGGGGTGCGCGCGGGCCTGTTCGGGGTCCGGCACGATCGGGGCGAGCGTCCCGTCGAAGTCGAGGGCGATCACCGCCTTGCCGGGCCGTGCGAGCAGGGCGTCGAGCCCGTCGCGGCCGGCCGGGGTCGAGGGGGTCGGCAGAGGGGGGTGGGGTTCGGTCTCGTGGCTGCCCATACGGGGACCATATCCACGCCGCCCGGCCTCAAGCAGCCCGGCCGCTACCGCTCGGCCCGCCGCCGGTCCCGTATCCGCCGCAGCCGGTTGACCGTGACCGGGTCGTGCGCCAGCGCGCGCGGGTCGTCCAGCAGCGCGTTGAGCAGCTGGTAGTACCGCACCGGCGCGAGGCCCAGCTCCTCGCGTATCGCGCGCTCCTTCGCGCCGGGCCCCGCGAACCCCCGCCGCTCCAGCCCGAGGATGTCCTGTTCCCGACGTCCGAGGCTCTCCTGGTCCATACAGGGCACGGTAACGCCGGCCACCGACAACGGCGGCCCGGGCTACCGGCCCGCCGCCGCGCTCTCCGCCGTCGTCGCCGTCGTCTGGAGTTCGCCGAGGACCGTGGCCGGGTTGACATCCCGGCTGCACCGCCGCGCCGATGCGCTTCTTCACCTGCGCGCTCACCGCCGCCCACGACGTCTTGTCCACCGGGTAGAACTCGGCCAGCGGCAGCTCGTCCAGGAAGGGCTTCAGGGCCCGGTCCTCGGGGGCCGCGCTCATCGTCTCGGAGGCGGACTGGGTGACCGGCAGCAGGTCGTACGCGCGGGAGAAGGCGACGACGTTCTTCTCGCCGTAGACGAAGTCCAGGAAGTCGCCCACCTCCTCCCGGTGCCCGTTCTGCCGGAAGGCCAGCATCCAGTCGGCCACCCCCATCGTGGCCCGGCTCTCGCCGCCGACGCCGGGCATCGGCACCATCCCGACCTTCACGCCCTCCCGCTCCGCCGCCTCCTTCAGCGAGGGATGGCCGTTGAGCATCCCCACCTCGCCGTCCGCGAACGCCTCGAACGCGTCGGCCCGGTCCAGCCTTCCCGGCGCGACCGGTCCGACCAGGTCCTCGCCGACCAGCTCGTCGCGCAGCCAGGTGAAGGTCTCGACGTTCTGCGGGGAGTCGATGGCGTAGGTGCCGACGGCGTCGGTGTAGCCGCCGTCCCCGCTGAGCAGCCACTGCATGGTCTCGGCCTGCGCCTCCTCGGGCCCGAGCGGCAGCGCGTACGGGTACTTCACGCCCCGCGCCTTGAGCGCCGCGGCGGCGTCGGCCAGCTCCTTCCAGGTGCGCGGGGGCGTGAGACCGGCCTCGGCGAAGAGGCTCTCGTTGTAGAACAGCAGCCGCGTGGAGGCCGCGAACGGCATCCCGTACTGGGCCCCGTTCACCTGCCCGGCCGACGCGAGGCGGGAGGCGAAGTCGGCCTGCGTGGTGATGGAGAGCAGTTCGTCGGCCGTGTAGAGCAGATCGTCGGCGGCGTAGTCGGCGTACGCGCCGATCTGCGCCATGTCCGGGGCCTTCCCGGCGTCGACCATCTCCCTGACCCGGCGGTCGACCTCGTTCCAGGAGTGGACCTCGACCTCGACGTCCACGCCGGGGTGTGCCGCCTCGTACTCGTCGACCAGCCCGGCCCAGTACTTCTTCGAACTGTTGGCGGCGCGGTCGCCGTAGTCGGCCGCGACCAGCCGCAGCGTGACGTTCCCGGAGTCCTCGCCGAGTCCGCAGCCGCCCAGGGCCGCCGTCAGGCCCAGTGCCGCCACCACCGCGATCGTTCCCGTCCTGCGCCGCTGCACGTCTTTACCCGCCCACCCTGTGTCGACTGCCGTTCGGTGATCGGTCACCGATCACCGCTCACTGATCACCGGTCACCGGTCACCGGAGATCCGAATTCCGATATTCGGATTAAGGTCTACACCACCGCATTGGACTAGACCTCTTCCGGGTCCACGGGCCACACTGTCCCCCGTGAGACACGTCATCGCCCTCGATGTGGGCGGCACCGGAATGAAGGCCGCCCTGGTCGGGGCGGACGGCGCGCTGCTGCACCAAGCGCGCCGGTCCACCGGCCGCGAGCGCGGACCGGAGGCGGTCGTCGCCGGCATCCTCGACTTCGCCGCCGAGCTGTACGCGGACGGCGAGCGCCGGCTCGGCGCCCCCGCGTCCGCCGCCGGCGTCGCCGTCCCCGGCCTCGTCGACGAACGCCGCGGCATCGCCGTCTACGCCGCCAACCTCGGCTGGCGCGACATACCGCTGCGCGACCTGCTCGCCGACCGGCTCGGCGGCATCCCGGTCGCCGTCGGCCACGACGTGCGCACCGGCGGCCTCGCCGAGGGCCGGATCGGCGCGGGGCGCGGCGCGGACCGCTTCCTGTTCGTGCCGCTCGGCACCGGCATCGCGGGCGCCATCGGCATCGACGGCCGGGTGGAGGCGGGGGCGCACGGCAGCGCGGGCGAGAT
Source organism: Streptomyces sp. NPDC006610 (assembly GCF_040611575.1). Lineage (NCBI taxonomy): Bacteria > Bacillati > Actinomycetota > Actinomycetes > Kitasatosporales > Streptomycetaceae > Streptomyces > Streptomyces sp. NPDC006610. The sequence goes on along the minus strand of NZ_JBEXOP010000012.1, from coordinate 55,394 downwards.
CGGCCATGTCGTCGTGCGCCCCGGCGGCATCCCCTGCCCGTGCGGCCAGCGCGGCTGTCTGGAGCGGTACGCGTCGGCATCGGCGGTCGGCCGCGCGTGGGCCGAGGCGACCGGCGACCAGGGTGCGGACGCGGCGGCCTGCGCCGCAGCGGTGCGCTCCGGCGACCCGCGGGCACTCACCGTCTGGCAGGACGCCGTCGACGCGCTCGCGGACGGCCTGCTCACCGCGCTCACCCTGCTGGATCCGCGCACGATCGTCATCGGTGGCGGGCTCGCGGAGGCGGGGGAAACCCTGTTCGCACCGCTGCGGGAGGCCCTCCGGCGGCGCGTGACCTTCCAGCAGCCGCCGTCCGTGGTCCCCGCGGCCCTGGGGGACACCGCCGGCTGCCTGGGCGCCGGGCTCCTCGCCCGGGACCTGCTCGACTCCCCTACGACTCCCCCGGAGGTAACCACCTGATGGCCCCTAGCAAGGTTCTCGCCGGCGCCCGGGTGGTACTGCCCTCCGGGGTGGTGCCCGACGGCCGCGTGATCGTGGACGGCACGCGGATCGCGGACACCGCCCCCGCGGACGCGCAGACGCTCGACGTCACCGGCCACTGGCTGGTCCCGGGCTTCGTCGACCTGCACAACCACGGCGGCGGCGGCGCCTCCTTCACCTCCGGCACGGTCGAGGACGTCCTCGCCGGCATCCGCACCCACCGGCGGCACGGCACCACGACCCTCGTCGCCTCCACGGTCACCGGCGACATGCACTTCCTCGCCGAACGGGCCGGCCTGCTCTCGGAGCTGGCCGAACAGGGCGAGATCGCCGGCATCCACTTCGAGGGCCCGTTCATCTCCCCCTGCCGCAAGGGCGCCCACTCCGAGGAACTGCTGCGCGACCCGGACCCGGCGGAGGTGCGCAAGCTGATCGACGCCGCGCGCGGGCAGGCCCGGATGGTCACCCTCGCCACCGAACTGCCGGGCGGCGTCGACTCGGTGCGGCTGCTGGCCGAGCACGGGGTGATCGCGGCGGTCGGCCACACGGACGCGACGTACGAGCAGACCGTCGAGGCGATCGAGGCCGGCGCGACCGTCGCCACGCACCTGTTCAACGCGATGCCTGTGCTCGGACACCGCGCCCCCGGGCCCATCGCCGCCCTCCTGGAGGACGAGCGGGTCACCGTCGAGCTGATCAACGACGGCACCCATTTGCACCCGGCCGCCCTGGAACTGGCGTTCCGTCACGCGGGGCCCGGGCGGGTGGCGTTCATCACCGACGCGATGGACGCCGCCGGCTTCGGCGACGGCCGCTACATGCTCGGCCCGCTGGAGGTCGAGGTCGCGGACGGAGTGGCCCGGCTCGTGGAGGGCGGCTCGATCGCGGGCTCCACACTGACCCTGGACCTCGCCCTCAAGCGGGCGGTGACCGTCGACCGGATCCCGGTGGAGCACGCCGTCGCCGCGCTGTCCGCCAACCCGGCCCGACTGCTCGGCCTCGACGACCGCATCGGCTCCCTGGAGCCCGGCAAGGACGCCGACCTGGTCCTGCTGGACGAGGAGTTCGAGGTCAGAGGCGTGATGCGGCGGGGCGAGTGGGTGGTCGCACCTCAACTGCCCTGAAAAATCCGCCCTCAAGAGACGGTGGCCGGTACCGGGTCTGGGCCGGCCGCCGTCTCTTTGGCATGATCGACGCACCGGCGCCGTACCGGCACGTCGTCACACCAGCACAGTCACTCGGGGGAGGTCGGCCCAGGTGATCCTCACGGTCACGCTGAACACCGCTCTCGACGTCACCCACCACGTCCGGGAACTGCGCCCCGGCGTCCCCCACCGGGTCTTCGACGTGCGCGAACGCCCCGGCGGCAAGGGCGTCAACGTCGCCCGCGTACTCGCCGCCCTCGGCCACGAGACCACGGTCACCGGGTTCGCCGGCGGCGGCACCGGCCGGATGCTCCAGGAGCGGCTGAGGGACACCCCCGGCGTCCACGACGCCCTGGTCCCCATCGCCGGCGACACCCGACGCACCCTCGCCGTCGTCGACCGGCGCACCGGCCACACCACCCAGTTCAGCGAGCCCGGACCGGTCATCGCCCCGGCGGAGTGGTCCGCCTTCCAGGAGGCGTACCAGGACCTGCTCGCGTCCGCCTCGGCGGTGGCCCTGTGCGGCAGCCTGCCGCCGGGCGTGCCCGTGGGGGCGTACGCCGGGCTGATCCGGGCGGCGCGCGCGGCCGGGGCGCTCGTGGTCCTGGACACCAGCGGCGAGGCGCTGCGCCGCGGCATCGCCGCCCGGCCCGACGTCGTCAAGCCGAACTCCGACGAACTCGCCGAACTCACCGGCTCGCTGGAGCCGTCGCGGGCCACGCAGGACGCCCGGCGGCGGGGCGCCCGCGCGGTCGTCGCCTCGCTCGGCGTGGAGGGGCTGCTGGCGGTGACCCCGGAGGGCCGCTGGCGCGCCGCCGCGCCGGTGCGGGCGCGGGGCAACCCGGTGGGCGCGGGCGACTCGGTGGTCGCGGGCCTGCTCTCCGGCTACGTGGAGGGCCTGACCTGGCCGGACCGCCTCACCCGCGCGGCGGCCCTGTCCGCGGCGACGGTCCTGGCCCCGACGGCGGGCGACTTCGACCGCCGCGCGTACGAGGAGATGCTGGCGCGGGTGGCGGTGGACGACGGCGCGAGCGCCGCCTGACCCCTCCCCCTGCCCGGCCTCCTACTTGACCCAGCCCTTTTCCAGCCACACCCGGTCGAGGTTGGCGTCGCACTGGTTGCCCTGCTCGCAGGAGATCCTGATGGTGTTGGTGCCCTTGCTGAGCTGGACGTAGTTGTAGGTCTGCGTCCAGCCCTTCTCGTAGTCGCCCTCGGGGGCGCCCGCGTAGTTCTTGAGGCTGACCGGCGTGGTCAGCGGGGTGCCGTTGACGGTGAGGGTGGCGTTGCCGTCCTTGCCGGGGACGCCGTAGGCGATGAAGACGGTGTACTTGCCCGCCTTCGGGATGCCGTTCACCGTCCAGGTCGCCGCGGAGCCGACCTGGTTGAAGCCGGTGACGTAGACCCCGCCGTCCGCCTTCGCGCCCGGGACGTCGGAGGCGGTGGTGGCGGTGCCCTCCAGGCGCAGCGTCTTGGCGTCGGCCTCCGGCAGCTCCCCCTCCTCGGACACGCTGCTCTCGCTGGACGGGGTGGACTCGGCGCTCTCGCCGGCGGCCGGTGCGGTGGGCGTGGGGCTCGGGTCCGCGGCGCCGTCCTCCGCGTCGCCGCCGAGCATGGCGACGCCGATGCCGATCACCACGGCCGCGACCACCGCGACGGCGCCGATCAGCAGGCCCTTGGTGTTCGGCCCGCGCCCGCGCCCGCCCCCGCCGACGCCGCCCGAGTGCAGCGGCTGCTGCGTGGTCTGCGCGCCGCCCGGGAAGGTCTCGGGCGCGGCGTAGTGGGCGCTGGGCCGGCCGTAGGCGGCGGCCGGCTGCTGCGGCGCGGCCTGCTGCCCGTACGGCCGCTCCCCCACCGTGCGCACCCTGCTGACCGAGTTCGGGTAGCCGTAGCCACCGGACGGCGGCTGGGCGCCGTTGGCCTGACCGTCGGCGTAGAGGTAGCCGAAGGGGTCGTCGTCCTCGGGCGTGCTCGCGCCGTTGTTGCCGGGCGTCATCCCTTGGTACTCCTCAACAGGTGCGGAACGGATGCGGTACGGGTGGTGAGAAGGGCGAGCCTACCCGCTCCGGATGACCCGAACGGGTGACTCAGCTCGCATCAAACCGCTGACCTGCGGCTCATCCCGCACGCCGGTGCTGTTTGGGACGAGACCGTTTCTCGACGTACATCCGTTCGTCAGCGGATTTCAGGACCTCGTCCGCCGTCATGCCGCAGTGCGCCCACCCGATGCCGAAGCTGGCGCCCACGCGGACGGCCCGTCCCTCGGCCCGGATCGGCTGGATGATCTCGTTGCGCAGCCGTACGGCGAGGTCCTGCGCGTCGGCCCGGCCGAGCCCGTCGGCGAGGATCACGAACTCGTCGCCGCCGAGCCGCGCGACCGTGTCGCCGTCCCGGACGCCGTTGCTGAGCCGGCGGGCCACCTCGATCAGGACGGCGTCGCCCGCGTTGTGCCCGAACCGGTCGTTGATCGACTTGAAGCCGTCGAGGTCGCAGAAGAGGACCGCGAGCCCTTTGGTCCCGTCGTCGTGGTCCCCCTCGGGGGCGACGGTGTGCACATGGTGGTCGTAGACGTCGTACGGCTCCCCGCCGCCCTGCGGGAAGGCGAAGCTGTCGTAGCCGGTGTGGCCGTAGGCGGCGTCCTGGGAGTCGTAGGCGCCCGGGTGCCCGGCCTGCGGGCGGCGGCACAGCCGGGACGAGAGCCGGGAGCGCAGCTCTGCGGAGTTGGGCAGGCCGGTGAGGGAGTCGTGGGAGGCGCGGTGGGCGAGCTGGAGCTCGCGGCGCTTGCGCTCCTCTATGTCCTCGACGTGGGTGAGCAGGAAGCGGGGGCCGTCGGCGGCGTCGGCCACGACGGAGTTGCGCATGCTCACCCAGACGTACGTGCCGTCGCGGCGGCCGAGGCGCAGCTCGGCCCGGCCGCCCTCGGCCGAGGTCCGCAGCAGCGTGCCGATGTCCTCGGGGTGGACCAGGTCGGAGAAGCAGTAGCGGCGCATCGCGGAGGCGGGGCGGCCCAGCAGCCGGCACAGCGCGTCGTTGGTGCGCAGGATGCGGCCGTGCTGGTCGCCGCCCATCTCGGCGATGGCCATGCCGGAGGGGGCGTACTCGAACGCCTGCCGGAAGCTTTCCTCGCTGGCCCGCAGCGCCTGCTGTTCCCGCTCCAGGCGGACCAGGGCGCGCTGCATGTTGGCGCGCAGGCGGGCGTTGCTGATGGCGATGGCGGCCTGGAAGGCGTACATCTGGAGCGCTTCACGCCCCCACGCGCCCGGGCGCCGCCCGTTGCGCGGCCGGTCCACGGAGAGCACGCCGATCAGCTCGCCGGACGTCCCGCCGCCCTGCGCGCCCGGAGCGTACATCGGCGCGAAGAGCCGGTCGGCGGGGTGCCACTCGTCCTCGAAGCGGGGCGCGGGGCCCTCGGTGTACCACTGGGGGACGTCGTCGTCGTCGAGGATCCAGCCCTCGGTGTGGGGTATGAAGACCAGCCCGCCCCAGGTCTCGCCCATGCTCAGCCGGCGGTCCCAGGACTCGCGCGAGCCGACCCGGCCGGTGATCAGCGCCTCGGCGGCGGGGTTTCCGGCGAACGCGGCGACGACGAGGTCGCCGTCCGGCCGGACGAGGTTGACGCACGCCAGTTCGTATCCGAGGGCGGTGACGACCCCGTTGGCGACGGTCTGCAACGTGTCCGCCAGGCTGCGCGCCGTGTTCATGTCGGCCATGACCTGGTGCAGCCGCCGCAGGGAATCAAGACGGACGTACGGCTCCGACTCGGTCTCCATGCTCACCCTCCCCCCGAGACCTCGCGGCGAATCAAGGGTTCTCCTCGCCACTGAATCACAGCGCGCTCCCCACTCGGTACACAGGGTCAACAATTCATGTCCCTTGTGACTCAAGTCACAACATAACGTGAGCAATTGAGCGGGGTTTCTGCGTTTTTTCCTTGCGTTCACCGAGAGCTTTATCGGCGACGTGTCCGACTGGGGTCCTAGGACCGTCCTCGGGCAGAGGTCCGATGCGGTGGGCGTCCACCGGAGACTAGCGTCTTGGTGTGTTCCCTACATCCACCGGCACCGCGACCGCACCGCTCTCACCCGTCCCGGCCGACGGGCATGCTGAGGGGGTGAGCAACGACGAGTTCCGTGCCGCGATGTCCCGGCTGGCGGCGGGCGTGGTCCTGGTGACCGCGCAGGAGCCGCCGCTCGACCCCGACGACCCCTCGGCACCGGGCGGCGAGGACGTCGGGATGACGGCGACGTCCTTCATGTCGGTGTCCCTCGACCCGCCCCTGGTCCTGGTGAGCCTGCGCGAGGGCTCCCGGATGGACGACCTGCTCGACGAGCAGCCGCTGTGGGGGGTGTCCGTCCTGGCCGAGAGCCAGCGGCACGTCGCGGGCCGCTTCGCGATGCGCGGCCGCATCAGCGACCGGCTGCTCTTCGAGGACATCGCGTACACGCGCGGCGAGCTGACCGACGCCCCGCTGGTGGGCGGCGCGCTGGCGGTCCTGGAGTGCCGCACGGAGCAGCGGGTGACGGCGGGCGACCACACGCTGGTGATCGGGCGCGTGCTGACGGCACGCGTGCCGAGCGCGGAGGGCGGGCCGCTGCTGTACTTCAAGGGCAGGTACCGGCAGCTGGGCTGAGCGACGGCTGCGGCCGCCAGCCATCGGTCACCGGACGCCGGTCGTCCGTCGTCAGCCGCCGGTCGTCCGTCGCGTCAGCCGCCGGTCGTCCGTCGCCGGTCGGGCGGGTACCTACTGCCAGTTGCGGCCGGACCGCCCCCGCTTGGTCTCCGCCCGCTGCTTCTTCTCCCGCAGCCGGCGCTCGTTGATCCCGCGCGGGATCCGGGTCGGCCTGCGGGGCTTGGGCGGGGGCGCGGTCGCCTCGGCGAGCAGCGCGGCGAGCCGTACGGCGGCCGCCTCGCGGTTGCGCCACTGGGAGCGGTGCTCGGAGGCCCGTACGGTCACGACGCCGTCGAGGAGCCGTCCGGCCAGCCGCTCCAGGGCGCGCTGCTTCCACACCTCGGGCAGGGCCTCGGTGGCCGCCAGGTCGAACCGCAGCTCGACCTGCGAGTCGCTGGTGTTGACGTGCTGGCCGCCCGGCCCGGAGGAGCGGGAGAAACGCCACATCAGCTCGGCCTCGGGGAGCGAGACGGAGCCGCGGATGACGTGAGGACCGGACATGGTTGACATGTTCCCGGTTGGACGGGGCCCGAGTCACGCGAATATCCACCATCCCCGGCCGGCGCGGGTAAAGAAAGTAAAGAAGAGGGAACCCGTGGCACCCCCCTCCGCGTTCATAGGGGTAGATGTAGCTTCGTCCCGTACGAAGCCTCAACCGCACCGCGCATCGCAACGAGGGAAGGAACTGCCGACCATGGCTGTAAGCCTGTCCAAGGGTGGCAACGTCTCGCTCACCAAGGAGGCTCCGGGCCTGACGGCCGTCACCGTCGGCCTCGGCTGGGACGTCCGCACCACGACCGGTACCGACTTCGACCTCGACGCCTCCGCGATCGCGGTCAACCCGCAGGGCAAGGTCTACTCCGACGCCCACTTCGTCTTCTTCAACAACAAGCAGACGCCGGACCAGACGATCGTCCACACGGGCGACAACCGCACGGGTGAAGGCGCCGGCGACGACGAGGCCATCAACGTCAACCTGGCCGGTCTGCCGGCCGACGTCGACAAGATCGTCTTCCCGGTCTCGATCTACGACGCGGAGAACCGCTCGCAGAACTTCGGCCAGGTCCGCAACGCCTACATCCGCATCGTCAACCAGGACGGCGGCACCGAGATCGCCCGCTACGACCTCTCCGAGGACGCCGCCACCGAGACGGCCATGGTCTTCGGCGAGCTCTACCGCAACGGCGCCGAGTGGAAGTTCCGCGCCGTCGGCCAGGGCTACGCCTCGGGCCTGGCGGGCATCGCCCAGGACTTCGGCGTCAACGTCTGAGCATCCGCTCGACGCCTCGCGGCACGGCGACGGGCCCTTCGACCCCCCGGGGTCGAAGGGCCCGACCCGTTCCGGCACGAGGGCGGAGCGGGCAGGCCTCGGGCGGCGCGGGCAGGGCCGAGCCTGCCGCCGTCGCCGCGTGCGGGCGCCGTGCCGCCCGGACTGCCGTCCCAACGTGCCGTCCGGACCACCGCACCGCCCGGCCCGCGCATCGCCGCCGTCCGGACCGCCGGGCCGCTCGCATCGCCGCACCACCCGGCCCGCCCACACCGCCGCCGTCCGGACCACCGCACCGCCCGGCCGGCACATCGCCGCCGTCCGGACTGCCGTGCCGCTCGCACCGCCGCACCGCCGCCGTCCGGACCACCGTGCCGCCCGGCCCGCGCATCGCCGCGCGCTCCCGCGGGCTCAGGGGCGCGGCGGGCGGCCCTCGCCGTACAGCCAGTCGTCCCAGACCGCGGTGAAGTCCCGGTCCGGCACACGGCGTTCCACGAACGCCGTGAAGTCCTTCGTGTCCGCGTTGCCGTGGCGGTGGGCGCTCGCCCAGGCGCGCAGGAGGGAGCGGAAGGCGGCGTCGTCGCCGAGGGTGCGGCGGACGCGGTGGAGGACCATCGCACCGCGCACGTAGACCGGCCGCTCGGAGACGTGTTCCGCGTCCGGAGGTTCGGCGGGCGGGAACGCCCAGATGTCGGGCGACGCCTGGCCGCCGTCGTACAGCGACGCGAAGGTCTCCTCGGCGGTGGGGCCGCCGTGGTCCTCCTGCCAGAGCCACTCCGCGTACGTCGCGAACCCCTCGTTGAGCCACATGTCCCGCCACGTCTTCGGCGTCACCGAGTCGCCGTACCACTGGTGGGCCACCTCATGGACGAGGAGGACGACGTCGGGGGCGCCGGGGAAGACGGGGCGGTTCTGGGTCTCCAGGGCGTACCCGGCGTCGGCCGCGCGCTCCACGATCGCGCCGGTGGAGTCGAAGGGGTACGGCCCGAAGTTCCGCTGCGCCCACTCCATCACCTCGGGCAGCCGGCCGAGCACCGCGCGGCTCGCCTCCGCCTCCTCCGGGTCCACGGCGACGTAGGAGGGATGCCCGCCCGCCATGCCCCGCTCGACGTCGAACCGGCCGATCGCGACCGTCGTGAGGTAGCTCGCCATCGGCTGCCCGGCGTGCCAGGCGTACGTCGTCCGGCCCCGGCGCGTCGTCTCGCCGCGCAACTCCCCGTTGCCGACCGCCCGCAGCCCCTCGGGCACCGTCACGGTGATGTCGTACGTCGCCTTGTCGGAGGGGTGATGGTTGCCGGGGTACCAGGCCATCGACCCCGTCGGCTGACCGAGGGCGAGCGCGCCGTCGGCGGTGGGCAGCCAGCCCTCCTGCGAGCCGTCGGGGTCGGTGACCGTCACGGGCCTGCCGGAGTAGCGGACGGTCACCCGGAAGACGGCGCCCTCGCGCAGGTGGCGCGGTGGGCGGACGGTCAGCTCCTGGCCGGCGCGGTGCCAGCGGGCGGGGCGGCCGTCGACGGCGGCCTCGTGGACGTCCAGGCCCTCGAGGTCGAGGTTCAGCGCGGAGAGGTGCTGTGTGGCGCGGGCGGTGACGGTGGCCGTGCCGGTGAGGCGGCGGGTGGCGGGGGTGTAGGAGAGGTCCAGGGCGTAGTGGACGGCGTCGTAGCCGCCGTTGCCCGCCTTCGGGAAGTACGGGTCGCGCACGCCGGGGGCGCCGGGAGTGCCCCGCACGCCCGCGCGACGGCCGCCGTCGCCGTCCCCTTCGCGACTGTCACCACCGCCGCCGCACGCGGCGAGGGTGACGGCGGCCAGCGGGACAAGCAGGGCGAACGGGACCAGAGGCACGGAACGGGGCACGTCAGAGATCCTAGGCAGGCGTGACACCATCGCCTACGTGCTCGACATCGGCTACGCCCTCTCCACCCGTTTCCCCGATCCCCCGCAGACCGATTACCGCCGCGCGGACGTCCACGCGCTGCGTTACGACCTGTTCTGCGGCGACGTGTACCTCGCCGACACCAAGACGGACCGGGAACTGTCCACAGCCTGGGGATGGGTGCCGGTGCTCGACTTCGCGTGGGCGCTGTGCGACATCGTGGAGCGGATCGACCGCGACCCGGCCGGCTCCCGCGCCGCCCGCCCGCAGCGCGCCGAGCTGGACTTCACCGAGTCGACCGACCGCATGCTGTTCGAGCGCCGCTTCGGCTGGGTGGACATCGAGGCCGACTGGATGCCTGCCGAGGAGCCGCCGCTCACCTTCTCCCACGCCGAACTGCGCCGCGAGTCCCGCGACTTCCTGCACGACCTCATCGCCGACCTGTGCGATCTGCACGACGACCTCGCGGAGAACCCGGCGGTGTGGACCCTCCAGGCCCGCTTCCCGCGCGTGAGCTGAGAACGGTCGCCCGCTACCCGCCCATCCCCTCCACCCGCACGCCGAGCTGGGCCGCCAGCAGCGGCGCCAGGTCCAGCAGCTGCCCGGCACTGATCACCGCTCCCGACAGCCGGTCGATCCCCCGCGCGATCTCCAGCGGAGCGGCCCCGCGCAGATCGACGTCCACGCACGTCACCCCGCTGAAGTCGGCTCCCTTCACCGAGCAGCCCGCGAACTCCACCCGCGTCAGCTCCGCGCCCGCGAAGTCCGGCTCGACCAGCACACAGCCCTCGAAGACGACGTCCTTCAGCCGCGCCCCGCGCAGGTTGGCGTAGTCGATCTTGCCGCCCCGCACCAGCACCCGCTCCAGCACCGCGCCGTGCAGCTGCACCCCGCCGAGCCGCGGCTCGACCACCTCCACGTCCCGCAGCGTCGCCTCGCCGAGGTCCGTGCCGACCCCGCGCATGGCGGTGAGGACCGAGTCCAGCACCCGCGCCCGGCGCAGCCGCGTGCCGTCCAGCGCGCATCCCGTCAGCGCACAGTCCAGGAAACGCGCGCCCGCGCCGTCCTGCCCGCCCAGCTCTGCGTCCCGGAACTCCAGCCCGTCGTAGTCCCCGTCCGGCTCCAGCCCGCCCCCGCCCCACGTCTCCCCTCCCGCACGCCGCACTTCCGGCCGCCGCGCCGCCCGCACCCCGCCACCGGGGGCGCCACCACCGTCGCCACGAACACGGCCACCGCTCGCACCCGGCCCTCGCCTCACCATCCCCCCATGCTGCACCCCGCCACTGACAATCCCGTCCCGCCCACTGCCCCGCCCCTCCCTCCCGCCGATGTCACATTCCGCGCCCCTGCCCGGTCCCAGCAGTGAAGCCAAGAACGAAAACGCGAAACGCAGCACGCGGGACGCGAGAAAGCGGCGAACCACAGAGGGAGTACGCCCATGCACCGCATCACCGTCGTAGGCGGCGGCTTCGCCGGTCTCACCGCGGCCATCGCCGCCGCCGAGGCCGGCGCCAGGGTCACCGTCCACGAAGCGCACCACACCCTCGGCGGGCGCGCCCGCACCGCCGACGCCCCCTACCGCACCAACGAGGGCCCGCACGCCCTCTACAACGGCGGCCCCCACTGGTCCTGGCTCCGGCAGCGCGACCTGATCGGCCCCCTCGCCCCGCTCCCGCCCCTCGAAGCCGCCCGGCTGCGGCTGCGCCACCACGGCGTCCTGCGCCGCACGCCGCCCCTCGCGATGCTGAAGCTGCTGCGCCCCGGGGCCCGGCGGGCCCCCGTCGACGCCGACTTCCTCACCTGGGCCACCGGGCAGGCAGGCGAGGAGGGCGCCCGCGCCGCCGCGCACTACTCGGCCGTCGCCCTGTTCCACCACGATCCGGGCTCCCTGTCGGCCGCGTTCGTGCAGGAGCGGCTGCGCCGGGCGACCAAGCTGCCGCCGGAGGCGCACTATCCGCGCGGCGGCTGGGGCAGCGTGATCGACCGGATGGCCGCCCGCGCCTGGAACCTCGGCGTCCGCATCGAGACCCTCTCCCGCGTCGACGCCCTGCCCACGGACACGCCGGTCGTCGTCGCGACCTCCCTGGACGCCGCCCGCCGGCTGCTCGGCGACGCCTCGCTGACGTGGCCGAGCGGCCGTACGGGGCTGATCGACCTGGCCCTGCGCACCCGGCGCGGCGACGCCTTCGCGGTGTCCGACCTGGACGCGCCGGGCTGGATCGAGCGGTTCACCGCGCAGGACCGCACCCTCGCCCCGGAGGGCGAGCAGCTCCTCCAGGGCCAGTTCCCGATCGCCCCGCACGAGTCGCGCGCGGACGGTGTCGCCCGCGCCGAGCACCTGCTCGACCTGGCCTTCGACGGCTGGCGCGACCGCGTCACCTGGCGCAGCGAGGCGACGGCCCAGGGCCGTACCGGCGCCGTGGACCTGCCGGGCACGACCTGGCGGGACCGTCCGGCCGTGGACCGCGGCGACGGGGTCTACCTGGCCGGGGACCAGGTCGCCGCGCCCGGCGTCCTGTCGGAGGTGTCGTTCAGCAGCGCCCTCACGGCGGTGTCGCTGGCGCTCGGACGGCGTGGATCACAGCCCCTTGACCTCAAGCAGGCTTGAGGTCGAAGAGTGGGTCCCGGAACCGCGCCACACGACACGGGGCAGCAGCCTCGCCGACTCAGGGGACTCCTCATGCACGCCGTCCGTCTGCACGCCTTCGGCCCCGCCGAGAACCTCGTCCTCGAAGAGGTCGACGATCCCGTACCCGGCCCCGGCCAGGTCCGCGTCGCCGTCGCCGCGGCGGGGGTGCATCTGCTCGACACGGCCCTGCGCGAGGGCCACCAGGGTCCGGCCCCGCAGCCGGTGCGCCTTCCGACCGTGCCGGGCCGCGAGGTGGCCGGCGTGGTGGAGTCGCTGGGCGAGGGCGTCCCGGAGGAGTGGCTCGGCAAGCGGGCCGTGGCCCACCTCGGGTTCGCACCCGGCGGTTACGCCGAACTGGCCGTCACGGACGCCGCCCGGCTGCACGAAATCCCCGACGGTCTGGACTTCGCCGCGGCCGTCGCGATGATCGGCACGGGCCGTACGGCGATGGGGATCGTGCAGTTCGCGGAGCCCGGACCGGGCGACGTGGTGCTGATCCCGGCGGCGGCCGGAGGCCTCGGCACGCTGCTGGTGCAGTACGCGAAGAACGCGGGCGCGACCGTGATCGGCCTGGCCGGCGGCCCCGCGAAGACGGCGCGGGTCGCGGCGAACGGCGCGGACGTCGCCGTCGACTACAAGGACCCCGACTGGGTGAGGAACGAGCGGGTCGCCGCGTACGACGGCAAGGTCACGACCGTCTACGACGGCGTCGGCGGCGACGTCGCCCGCGCGGCCGTCGGGCTGCTCGCGCCCGGCGGCAGACACCTGGTGTTCGGCTGGTCGGCCGAAGGCATCCGGGGCGGCGGCCCGCTGGTCGTGGAGGGCGTCACCGAGCAGGTGCTCGGCCCGGTGATGCTGGAGAAGGCGGGCGGCCCCGACCCGCTGCGCACCCTGGAACTGCGCGCCCTCGCCGAGGCCGCCGCCGGCCGCCTGGTTCCCGCCGTCCAGCGCTTCCCCCTCGCCGAGGCCGCCGCCGCCCACCGCGCCCTGGAGACCCGCGGCACGACCGGCAAGGTGGTCCTGGAGCCCTGAACCGACCGGACACGACCAACAAGCCGGCCCCGAAACCCCGAACCCACAGGCGCACGACCAACAAGCCGGCCCCGAAACCCCGAACCCGCCTATTGTGACCGGGTGATCGAGGTTCCCGCCGCGCTGGCCGCCACGCAGATCGAGGACAACGGCGAGGCGGGCCGCGCCTTCGTCGCCGCGCTTCCCGGCCTGGCCGCCGCCTTCCTGGACCGCTGGGGGCTGCGCCGGGACGGCCCGGCGATGCACGGCAGATGCGCCCTCGTCCTCCCCGTCGTCCGCACCGCCGACGCCGTCCCGGCCGTGCTGAAGCTGCAACCGCCGGACCGGGAGACCGTGGGCGAGCCGCTCGCCCTGCGCACCTGGGACGGCGACGGCGCGGTACGGCTCCTGGCGCACGACCGGGACACCGGCGCGATGCTCCTCGAACGCCTCGACCCGGCCCGCTCCCTCTCCCGCGTCGCCGGCTCCCGCGAGGCGGTCGAGGTGATCGCCCGCCTGCTGGCCCGCCTCACCGCCGTCGAGGCCCCGGCGGAACTGCGGCGGCTCGGCGACATCGCGCGGGCGCTGCCGGAGCGGACGACGCGGGCGCTGGAGCGGATCGCGGACCCCGAGCACCGCCGGCTGCTCGCCGACTGCGCGGCGGCGGTGCGGGAGGTGGCGGACGAGCCCGGCGACCGGCTGCTGCACTGGGACCTGCACTACGACAACGTCCTCGCCGCCGAGCGCGCCCCCTGGCTCGCCATCGACCCCAAGCCCTTGGCGGGCGACCCCGGTTTCGAGCTGTATCCCGCGCTCGTCAACCGCTTCGACCCGGACGAGATCCGCCGCCGCTTCGACGCCCTGACGGCCCACCTGGCCCTGGACCGGGAGCGGGCGCGGGCCTGGACGCTGGCCCGCGCCCTGCAGAACTGCCTCTGGGACGCAGAGGACGGCCGCTCCCCGGGCCCGGCGTCGCTGGAGATCGCCCGCCGCGTCCGCGCGCTCCCCGCGGGGGGCTGATCAGACGAGGCCGCGTGCGAGGTCCAACGGGTCGGTGTCGCCGCCCAGTTCGCGGTGCACGGCCATCACCAGCTCGGGCCGGGCGAGCAGCCGTTCCCCCGCCGGGTCGCCCTCCGCCCGCGCGGCCAGCCCCAGCCCGACCCAGCTCTCCGGGTCGCCGTCCCCGCCGAGGATGCGCGCGCGGAACGCCTTGAGCGCCTCGCCCGTGCGCCCGGAGACCAGGTCGACGTCCTCGGGCCGCGCGCCGCTGACGACGGCGCCGGGATCGTCGCGCAGCCGCTCGAAGCCCGCCGGATCGGCCAGCAGCCACCGCAGCAGCACGGCCCGGGTGTCGAACCCGCGCGCCGCCCGCCCCGGCACGATCGCCGGCTCGGCCTCCCGGCCGGCGGCGCGCCCCTGGACCGCCGCGCGGACGCCGTCCCGGTCGGGCCGCAGGTGGTGAGCCCGCCAGGTCGCGCGGTGGTCGGCGACGGCGAGGCCGGCCGCCGCGCGCACGGACGCGTCGACCGGCTCCGCGAGCCACGGCTCGATCCGTTCCGTCAGCTCGTCCACCAGCCGCCGCCCCAGCTCGGTGAGCCCCTCGGCCCGGCCGATCGCCCGCAGCGCGTGCGCCGTCTGCTCCCGCCACAGCGCGAACTCGAACCGCCCGAGCGGGTGTTCGCGGCCCCGCCAGAACCGGGTCACGCCGAAGAACGCGTACACGCCCTGGAGCAGCCCGCCGAGAGGGCGCGGGTCGTCCCGCCAGGGGGCGTAGTGCAGGCCGCCGGTCCGGTCGTCGTAGAGGGTGAACAGGTGCATGAAGGCGCTGAGTTTGTTGTGCTGGAACTCGTGCACCAGCGTCGACGCGAGCTGCTCGGCGTCGTCCGGGAGCGAGGCGAGCGCGGTGCCGAAGGCGTCCCCGGAGGAGGCGCTGTGCGGCCGGAACCGCTCGCCGCGCGGCCGGGGCACCACGGACACCAGCCCTCCGGCCAGCGCCCGGGCCTCCTCGCCGTCGGCGGTGCGCAGGATGTCCCAGGCGGGCCCGAAGAGTTCCTGCCAGTCGGCGGCGGAGCCGAGCGGCTCGGGCGGGCCGGGGGTGCGCAGGGAGCGGTAGGGGTCCATGTCGTCCAGGAGCAGCACCCAGTCACCGGCGCGCAGTTCGGCGAGGGCGTGCCAGTCGTCGCCGCCGATCGGCCGCCCGGCGACGCACACCCGCCCGTCGCGCGCGCGGACCTCGGCCACCTCGGGGTCGCCGGGCACGCGCAGGGCGCCGAGGGCCGGCAGGACGGCCCAACCGTGCCGTACGGGGATGCCGGTGCGGAAGTCCAGTCCGGCCCGGACGGCGGCGCTCGCGGCGAGGGCGTGGAGGTGTCCGGTGTGCACCCACAGGGGCGCGTCGTCGTCGGCGGTGCCGCGCAGCCGGCGCAGAGTGTGCGCCGCCCAGACGCCGACCGCGGGGTAGGCCAGCAGCCGCTCCGTCCCCGGCGCGTCGGCGGCCCGGGCCCGGGACAGCAGCCGCCAGCCCTCGCCGAGCGGGGGCAGGGGACCGGTCGGCGCCGTCGCGGCCGCGTCCAGCAGCGCCCGGACGACGAGCAGCCGCCAACTGCGCTCGGAGGCGCGCAGGGCGTCCACCGTGCCGGGGCCTCCGCCGCCGCCCATCAGCTCGTCGAACGACGCGGGGGTCAGGACGTGGGGCGGGGCCGTCTGGCGCATGGGAAGGACCTATTCGTCGCGCTGGGGGTTGTAGCCGCCGAGGCTCCCGGCCGGGTCGTCGATACGGCTGAGCAGCCTCCGCATGGAGCCCTCGGCGGACGGAACGTCCAGGGCCGGCCAGGCGTCCAGCGGGACTGCGCTGAGGTCGATCAGCTCGGACTCGACTCCGGACTTCTCCATGACGCCGTCCCCTTGATGGAAGTGTATGACTACGGTCGTCAACGCCCCGTTCTGCGGCACTTTCGACCTGTTCGTTCGTTGCACGACTTTAGTTCACCCACGCTGCCGGACACGCCCGGGAACGCCGGATTCGACCTGATCGAGTGAAGGCCGGGCGCACCGGGTAACAGGCGGCCATGGGGGAACCGGTGGGACCGACCGAGGAGTTGCGCCCGGGGCTGGACCCGGCCCGGGTGGCAGAGGTGCTGGTGCGCCCGTCGGGGCCGTGTCCGGGGCGGCGGGGTTCCGGCTACCGGGTCGGTCCGGCGCACGTCCTCACCGCCGCGCACGTCGTCGCCGCCGGGCCGGCGCCTTTCCAGGTCGACGTCCGCTTCGAGGCCGACCGCCCACGGGAATGGACCGCCCCCGCGCGGGTGCTGTTCGCGGCCGAACGGGCCGACGTCGCCCTGCTGGAGATCACCGGCCCCGTACCGCCCGGCGCCGTCGGGCCGCCCGTCTACGGCGCGGTGCCCGACGCCGACGCGACCCTGCCGTGCAGTGCCATGGGCTTCCCCCGGTTCAAGCTGCGCGCGGACCCCATGCGCCGGCTGGACGACGGCTCGCCCTCCCAGTACCGGGACTCCTGCCACGCCACCGGCGTGATCTCGGCGCTGTCCAACCGCCGCGAGGGCACCCTGGAACTCGCGGTCACCCCGCCCGGCGCCGACCCCGAGCCGGACCGCTCCCCCTGGGAGGGCATGTCCGGCGCGGCGGTCTGGCACGACGGGACGCTGATCGGCCTGGTCCGCGCCCACCACCGCGCCGACGGCCTGGGCCGCCTCGCCGCCGTCCGCGCGGACCGGTGGCACGAGTCGCTGACGGCGGAGGAACTGGCGCTGTTACGGCGGCACGCGGGGTTTCCCGAAGCCCCCGCCGCCCCACCCTGTCCGCCCTCCGGCGCGACCGGCCCCGGTAGTCTGGCGCATCTCCCGGACAGCCTGCCGATGAGCGAACTCAACGGCCTCGTCAGCGCCTTGACCGAGCTGCCGACGGTCCGCGACCCCACGACGCTCGCCATGGTGCTGAACAGCATCGACCCGGTGATCGCCGCCATGGCCCCCCGCTCGCCCGCCCTGCGCCCGGACGTCTTCTCCCTCGTGCGCACCTGCCTGCGCTATTCCGGCGCGCTGGCTCAATTCCTTGACGCGATACGGTTGTTGGAAGGCGACTCCACCGGGGTGGCCCGGGTGGAACACGAGGCGATGGAATTGTCCCGGCGCCATCGCCGGACCGGGCAGAGCCGCTGACCTGATATCGCGCAGCCGTGCGAGGACGGGGTTTCATCCCCGGTGGCTTGGGTCATCATCAGGAGGATGTCAGTAGCCAGCAGCCGTCAAACGCAGCCGGGGGGAAGGGGTTTGGCCGTCATGGAGCCGTCTGTGGCCGCCGTCGAGTCCAGCCTGGTAGATCTCGCGGGGGTATCCCTTGAAACGCTGCGCTCCATTGACAGCCGGGACCTCGCCGCGTCGGTCCGGGAGCTGCTGCCGGGACTCGACCACCAGTCGGCCAGCGTGGCCGGCGTCGACCCCGGCACCGATGGCGGCGGCGCGCGTTCCGCCTGACCGCGCGGGGGACCCCGCATGAGCGCTGAGCCGCCCCTGCAGCGTCATCTTCTGCCGTCCGACAGCCTGGCCGAACTGCTGCGCGGCGAAGGCGGCCCGGCCACGCTCGGCCTGCTGCTCCACGCCGAACGGAGCCGCCGGCTGCTGCTGCTGCGGATGCTGGACGACGCCGCGGACCTCGGTCCGGCGTGGGACCTGCTCAGTGCGGCGCAGCGCCGCGCCCCGCGGGTCGTCGACGACCTCCTGCTGTACCCGCAGACCGGCATGTGGCTGACGACGGCGCTGCGCCGACTGCGCGGCAAGACGGCGGACGACGGGGTTCCGGCATGGGTGGAGCTCGGCCACATGTCGGCCCTCGCGGCGGCGGCCGCGCTGCGCGCCGGGCTCGACTTCACCGTCGAGGTGCCCGTGCGGCACGGCAGGGCGCCGCTGCCGACGCTGGGCTGCGCAGTCCTCCCGGTGAGCGGTCCCTGGACGAGGGCCACGGTGCGGGCCCGCGCCGGACACGCGGTGGTGGAGGCGGGCGGCGCCGAGGTCGTCGTACCGCCGGAGGGCGGTTCCGCGGCGCCCGGATGGCATCCCGTGCGGCGCGTCGTGGTGGGACCGGCGGGCGAACGGCTCGACATCGCGCTCGACGACGTGGACCCGTACCGCACCTATCCGCTGCCGACGGAGCCGCGCCCGCTGTCCGCCGAGGCCGCGACGCAGTGGCGGGTGATGCTGGAGCGGGCCTGGGATGTACTGCTGCGTGACCTGCCCGGGACGGCCCGGGCCATGCGGCGGGGCGTGCTGTCGCTGACGCCGGTCCCGGCGGGGGAAAGGTTTCGGCCTCGCAGCGTAAGCGCGGGCGACGCCTTCGGGGGCGTCGAAGCCTCGGAACCGGACGACGCGGTGCAGCTGGCCGTCACCCTCGTCCACGAGTTCCAGCACACCAAGCTGGGCGGACTGCTCCATCTGGCGCCGCTGGTGACCCGCGGCCCCGTGGAGAGCACGGAGCGCTGGTACGCGCCCTGGCGCAACGACCCCCGGCCGCTGGAGGGACTGCTCCAGGGCATCTACGCCTTCGTCGGCATCGTGCGGTTCTGGCGCGAGCACCGCAGGACCGAGCCGTCGGCCATGGCGCACTTCGAGTTCGCGCTGTGGCGGACCCAGGTCAGGTCGGCGCTGGAGCAGGTGCACCGCCACCCCCGGCTGACGCGGCTCGGTGCCGCCCTGCTGGACACGCTGCGCGAGCAGTGCGACCGGTGGCTGGCCGAGCCGGTGCCCGGGGAACCGCTGGCGCTGGCCCGGATGTGCGCCGACGACCACGCCGGGCGCTGGCGCGCCCACCACCGGCGGCCGCCCGCCGCGGCCGTCGACGCGGCCGTGCGCGCCTGGCTGGACGGAGCCGGCGGCCCGCCCCGCGCCCTCGCCGCCGAACCCGGTCTCGTGGCCGACCCCTCGGCGCAGTGGCTGGACTGTCTGGTGATCCTCGTCCGCCACCGCCTCGCCGGCCCGGACGCGCCCGACGGCCCGGAGAAGGCGGCCGCCCGGGTCACCGGAGCGCTGACCGGGGACGCCCTGCTCGCCGCGGGCGACGCCGTCGCGGCACGCGACGCCTATGCGGCCCACCTGTTCGCGGAGTCCGGTCCGGCCGGGGCCTGGGCCGGCCTGGGCCGTGCCCTCACCGAGTCCGGCGCCGAGCCGAAGGCCGCCCGCCTGCTGTCACGGCATCCCGAACGGGCCCACGCCGTGCACCGGGCCCTCCTCGCCGCCACCGGCTCCGCACCCGACCCGCTCCGCCTCGCCACCTGGCTCGGCTCGCCCCCGGCCTGACGACGGAACGACACCCGGCGACCAGACACCACCGGGGCCGCCGACCCACCGCGGGCGGACAGCCCGGCCCACGCACACCGACCATCCCAGGCCGCCGCTCGTACCGACCGCGGCCCGCCCCGCACGGGGGCCGGCCGGTCACATGGGCATCGGATCGATGTCGCAGTTGGACCGCTGCCGTGCCCGCACCAGGGCCGTCGCCGGGTGGGGCGCCGCCTCCGGGGAGCGTAGACGGGGGGCGTCCAGAACCTGTTCCAGACGGGCCAGGGTGTCCGCGTGCAGGGCCTCGCCCTCCGCCTCGTCGCCCAGGGCGATGAGGTCCAGGGCGAGGTTCGCCGACCCGACGAGCGTGGTCGGGTGGTTCTCGCCCAGCCGGGTCCGGCACAACTCGACCGTGTGCCGGCCCAGTTCCCGCGCCTCCTCCAGCCGGCCCAGCGCGCTCAGATCGCTCGCCAGGTTGAGGGCGCAGGCGAGAGCGATCGGGTGCCCCTCCCCGAGCCGCTCGGTGAGCGTCCTCAGCGCGGCCTCGTCCAGCCGCAAAGCCTCCTCCACCTCGCCCATCAGCCGCAGCGTCACCGCGTGGTCCACGTCGGCGGCCACGACGTGCGGGTGGTCCTGCGGGAAGATGGAGCGGAAGCGTTCGCGGGCCTTCTGGCCGCGGTCCCGCGCCGCCTCCAGTTCGCCGTTGTGCCGCAGCGCCACCGACAGGGCGAGCGCGGCCATCAGGGACTCCGGGTGGGTGTCGCCGTAACGGCGGGTGAACTGCTCGAAGGTGTCGCGGCCCAGCGTCAGGGCGGTGACCTGGTCGCCCTCCTTGCGGCAGGCCTCGCTCAGCTGGCGCAGGGACCGCAGGGTGGTGGGGTTCCCCTCGCCGAAAGTGGTCAGGTAGCCGTCCACGACCGCCTGCTGCAGGGAGCGGGCGCCGACGTAGTCGCCGCTCTCGCGCACGTCCACGGCCACGCTCGCCTCGGTCACCAGCGCCTGCTGGTGGTCGCGGCCGAACAGCCGGGCCTTCATCGCGTGCGTCCGCCGGTCCAGCTCCAGCGCGCGCTGGAACTCCCCGACCAGCCGCAGGCTCACGCCCAGGTTGTGCGCGGTGACCAGCGTGGTGGGGTCGTCGTCGCCGAAGGCGCGCCGGGCCCGGTCGTAGGCCAGTTCGTCCAGTTCGGCGCCGGCGGCGAAGTCGCCCTCGTGGCGGCGCACGGCGGCTTCCAGGTTCAGCGCCACCAGCGCGTCCTCGCGGGTGTCCTCCTGGTCCGCGGGCGCGGTGCGGGCGTAGACCGCCTGGAAACCGGAGACGACCCGGGCGGCGTCGTCGTGGCGGCCCACCATGAGGTAGAGGAAGCCCAGCCACCACGCCATCAGCAGCGTCTGCTGGTCCTCCTCGCCGAACAGCCGCCGCCAGGTCTCCCAGCTCTGCTCCGTGAACTCCAGGGCCACCCGGTGGTCGCCCCAGTACCAGAGGTACTTGGCGACGTTCATGACCAGCTCGCGCACCCACGGCTGGTCGGACTCGATGGCGCGGGAGGCGATGACATGGCCGTACAGCTCGGCGTAGCGCGGCCAGTTGGCGGACTGGCTGGGCCCCTTGGGGTCGGCCGCGGCCAGCAGGGTGTGGGCCCCGCTGCGCATCCGCTGCTGCTCCTCCGGCGTCATCCGGTTGATCAGCACCGCCTGCACCAGGCGGTGCATCTCGATGGAGTTGGTCCGGTGGTCGATCCGCGCGAGGGAGTAGCGGTTGATCTCGCGGATCGCTCGGGCCAGCCGCATCGGGTCGTTGAGCGCCCGGTCCAGCTCGGGGTCGATCCGGGAGCCGCCGAGACCCGAGAAGATCGACCGGGAGATGGGGTCGGGCGCGAAGAAGGAGCACAGCTGGAGCAGCCGCAGGGCGGCCGGGCTGCGGGTCTCCAGGTGGTCGAGGGAGACGTTCCACGCGGCGGCCACCGGCAGCTGGTAGTCCGGGGGCGGGGAGACCTCGAGCAGTTCGCTGCGCTTCTCGTCGAACAGGCGCAGGTACTCCGACACCGGCATCCCGGTCTCCGCCCGCCACGCCGCCGCCTGTTCGAGGGCGAGCGGCAGGTCGCCGAGTGCGTCGGCGAGCAGGTCGGCGTCGGAGTCGGCGAGCTCCGCCCCGTAGGCGCCGGAGCGCCGCAGCAGTTCCTTGCTCTCCTCCCGGGTGAACACGTCCACCTCCAGCGACGGGCCCACCACGCTCCAGCGCCGGTTGCGGGAGGTGACGAGGATGGTGCCGCTGCCGCCGGTCGGGAAGTAGTCGCGGACCCGCTCGGGGCTGTCCGCGTTGTCGAAGATCAGCAGCCAGCGGGAGTACGGCCGCCCCTCGCGCAGCGCCTCGCGCACGGCGGGACCCGCGACGTTGGCCTCCGAGGTGGTGACCAGGCCGAGCCGCTGGGCGAGTTCGACCAGGGACTGGCCGATCTGGCCGGGGCGTTCGGAGGGGATCCACCAGACGATGTCGTACTCGGACTGGTGGCGGTAGGCGTACTCGATGGCCAGCTGGGTCTTGCCGACGCCGCCCATGCCGTGGATGGCCTCCGGCAGCACGGTGGTCGTCCCCTCACGCAGGCGCTCGGTCAGCCGTTCCAGCAGATCGACGCGGCCGGTGAAGTTCGGGTTGCGCGGGGGGATGTTGCCCCAGACGCGCGGCTGCGTCGAGCGCCCGCTCTCGACCGCGGGCGGCTGCGTTTGCGTGGTGGACATGTCCGTGGCTCCTTCGGAAGGTGTCTCGGAACCCGTCGAGGTCGACCCGTCGCCCTGTTCCCGGGCGGCGGGGGCGGGCACGCCCTTGGTCAGGCTGACGGTGTTCTTGCGGTCGTAGGCGCGCAGGGCGCGGGCGAGGCGTTCGGCGCGGGGCAGGAAGCGTCCGGACAGGGCGCGCAGCGCTGCGAGTTCGACCCGTAGGAACGCCACGTTGGCGCGGGTCACCCGCGGCACCGGGACGGCCTCCAGCGGGTCGTCGGCCGGCGCGGCGGGGTCGGTGAGTGCCCGCACGTCGTGCAGCACCCGAGCGGTGTCCCGGCGGCGGGACAGCGCCAATAACTCCTGGCGGTTGCCCGGCCCGAACGCGAAGGCGACCCCCGCCGTGCGCTCGGCGTCGCCGCCGGCCGGCCGGACGAGCCCGCTCATCAGCAGCTCGGTGAGGTGGGCGGGCCCGGCCCCGGGCACGGAGGCGGTCACCGCGGCCATCACGGGCAGGGTGAGCGGGGCGGCGGCGAGCCGGGTGGCGAGCGCGAAGGCGGTGGGCGAGGCGGCGGCGCGGAACTCCGACACGCGCTCCCAGGCGGGCAGCGCGCTGTCGGGGTCGGGCACGTCCTGCACCCAGGGCACGGCGCGCGCGGCGTCCGGCCGCTGCTTCCAGTCCCGGGCGCGGATGCCGGACATCTCCGTCCAGCCCTGGGCGCGCCCGGTGATCAGGTCGGTCCAGCAGGACAGGGACCGCTCGGTCATCTCCAGCACGGGCACCGGCACCACGCCGTCCCGCGCCAGGACGTCGTCGACCTGCTCGAGCGGGGAGGTGCGCAGCTCCCACCGCAGGGCCGGGTTGGGCGCCCAAGGGGCCTCGGCGCTCAGCGCCATCCGGTGCACGTCCAGGCCGGTGCGGAACCACAGCCGCTGCGGCAGCAGATGGAGGACGGCGAGCGGTTCGGCCCGGCCCAGCTCCCGCAGCAGCGGCAGCACCGCGTCCGACCGCCAGCCGGCCGCGAGCCCGTCGGTCACCACCAGCACGGCCCGGCGGCCGGAGTCGGCGGGCGGAAGCCGGTCCAGCCGGATGCGGTTCGGCTCGGTGTCGTCCGAACTGAGCAGCCGTACGACGGTGACGCCGCCGAGCCCCTCGTCGCGGGCGAGGCCCTCGGCGAGACGGGCGACGGTCTCGTCCCAGACGCGCAGCGTCATGTGGTCGTCGACGACCAGGACGACGGCCGGCCGGTCGGCCCGGTCCGGGGCCCGCAGGGCGCTGAGCGCGTCCAGCGCCGCGTCGACCGACGTGTCGTCATCGGTCGTGCCGGGCGGGGTTCGTGTGCCGTCGTCACACTGCATAAGCGCTCTCAGAGCGTCCGTTGCTGCCCGGGTACGGAGGGAGGCCCAAGGAGGAGTCCCGCAGTCCGCGGGCATGCGTGACATCCACGCCGCCAAGCGTGGCAGCGCAGCGCTGCCGGTGCAAGACGGAGAGTCCACCAGGGGGATGACGGAGGGGATCACATGTCGGCGGTCGGGATTCCGCCCCCGGTGGCGGTGAACGCACAAGACGGCCGGTGAGGCTGTCGCTGCGGCAAGCGTGACACCACGTCAAGGGCTCGCGCAAGCCCGACGCAAAGTACGCCTCATCGAGTAATCGCGACGTCACCGAACCGTTTTGCGCCCCCGTCCCCATCGCGCTACACCGGCCCCGGAGGCCCCGGCTTGCGCTCCGGGTCGTCGAGGAGGATGGCGAGGTGCCGGCCGACGTGCTGGTCCCACGCCTCGGGGCCGAGGGCGAGGGCCTCTTTGCGCCACTTGCCGACCCGCTCCACGAGGCTGCCGAGCCCCCGGTCCTGCAGTATCTCGCCGATGGCGTCCTGGAAGGAGGGATCGGCGCAGTCGGTGCGGTGCCAGACCATCGCCGGGACGCCCGCCTTGAGCCCGGCGCGCACCTCGCGGTTGCCGGTGCCGGACGGGTCGCCCGGCGGGGTGCTCAGCACCAGGCACACGGCGTAATCGTCCTCCTTCAGCTCCCGCTCCAGATGGAAGAAGTACGCCCCGTCCTCGGTCGGCCGGCTCCAGTGCGGGTGGCTGTCGGCGGGACGCTCGCGCAGCTGGCGCCACTTGTTGTGCCAGGGCCGGTGCCAGGCGGCGCGCTGCAGGCGCTCGAGGCTGCGCACGACGACCGGGTAGTCGAGGGCGAGCGGCGTCGGCAGGTTGGTGTCGGCCTCCTTGAGCCACCACTCGACCGGCTCGTTCAGCAGCTCCCACGGGAGGATGAACTCCACCATCACGGGCTGGCGCAGGTCGGCCCACTTCTCCTCGACCTCCTCGATCAGCGCGTCCACGGCCCGCGGCAGTTCGTCGCGGTGCAGATGCACGGTCTCGCCGCGCACGGGATGCCAGCCCTCGGGGTCGGACTGGCGCCAGTGGGAGAGGTAGTAGCGGTCCGGCTCGACCCGGTCCGGCTCGAACTGGATCATCAGATAGGCGGGCACCAGCGAGGGCGCGGGCTGCGGGAACTCCGAGTGCTGCCACTCGGCCAGTACGCCGTCCAGGCCCAGCTTGTGCGCCTGGCCGCGGGTGAAGCGGCGCAGCACCTCGGCGGCGTCGGGGCGGCTGTCGGCGACCAGTCGGTCGGCGCACAGGGCGAGGAAGGCCATGCCGGGCGGGAGTTCGCCGTCCGGGGAGTTCTCGCCGGCGAGCCGCAGGAAGACCTGCCATCCGGTCTGGCACCAGGCGGGCAGCTCCTGCACCCGGGAGCGGCTCGCGCGGCGTGCCATGGCGGACAGGTCCGGCGACCTCAGCGACAGCAGCACCGGCCGCAGCGGACCGAGGTCGGCGCTGCCGAAGAAGTCGACGGCCTCCCACTCGTCCACGAGCGGCCATAACGCGGCGACGGTCGCCGACTGCTGTTCCACGTACTCCAGGGAGCGCACCAGGCAGGCCAGCCCGTCGCCGACCCCCGTGCACTCCCGGACGATCTGCAGCAGCCAGGGCCGCAGTCTGTCCCCGCCGAACGGCTCCACCGGCGCGGCCAGCTCGCCCGCCAGCATCTCGCGCCATATCTCGCGGCTGCCCGGCTGCTGCACCGTGGCCGAGCCCTGCAGCGCGTCCACGATGGAGACGATCAGCTCGTTGCGGACCCGTTCGGGACTGCGCCCCTTCACCCCGTGTACCTCCAGACAGCCGGCGCTCAGACGGCCGGCGCTGTTCTCCAGATGGTGCCGACCAGAGTACGGCCGTGGGGTGGGGTGCGGCAGAGGCGTGCGCGGGCCCCGTGCACGCTGCGTGGCGGACGGTGACCGGATTCCGCCGCCCGCAATCCGGACGGCGGACCGGCGCTCATGTGTTCGGAGCCCCCTGTCGGATTCGAACCGACGACCTTCGCTTTACAAGAGCGGCGCTCTGACCAGCTGAGCTAAGGAGGCCTGCACACCCGCGTGCGCTGCGTGCGCGGTCCGTGCCCGTGCAGTGTACCCAGCCACCGGCGGGGTCCCGTCGAAAATTTCCGCGAAGTTCACAGGGGTGGATCTACTGACAGAAGTGGTGAACGCCAGGTACCGTCCTGACCCAGTTCACTCGCGTGGACCACTTCTTCGCTTCTCCACCTTCCTACAACGGATCGTCCGGCACGTTCCTGCCGGTAGAAGGGGGCCCATCACCATGGCCACTGTTACGTTCGACAAGGCGACCCGGATCTACCCGGGTTCCGACAAGCCCGCCGTCGACGCGCTCGACATCGAGATCGCGGACGGCGAGTTCCTCGTCCTGGTCGGCCCGTCCGGTTGCGGCAAGTCCACCTCGCTGCGCATGCTCGCCGGTCTCGAGGACGTCAACGGCGGCGCCATCCGCATCGGCGACCGCGACGTCACGCACCTGCCGCCGAAGGACCGGGACATCGCCATGGTGTTCCAGAACTACGCCCTCTACCCGCACATGACCGTCGCCGACAACATGGGCTTCGCGCTCAAGATCGCCGGCGTGAACAAGGCGGAGATCCGGCAGAAGGTCGAGGAGGCCGCGAAGATCCTCGACCTCACCCCGTACCTGGACCGCAAGCCGAAGGCGCTCTCCGGCGGTCAGCGCCAGCGTGTCGCCATGGGCCGCGCGATCGTGCGTGAGCCGCAGGTGTTCCTCATGGACGAGCCGCTGTCCAACCTGGACGCCAAGCTGCGTGTCTCCACCCGTACGCAGATCGCCTCGCTCCAGCGCCGTCTGGGCATCACCACCGTCTACGTCACCCACGACCAGGTCGAGGCGCTGACGATGGGCGACCGCGTCGCGGTCCTCAAGGACGGTCTGCTCCAGCAGGTCGACACCCCGCGCAACATGTACGACCGCCCGGCGAACCTCTTCGTCGCCGGCTTCATCGGCTCGCCGGCCATGAACCTGGTCGAGGTGCCGATCGCCGACGGCGGTGTGAAGTTCGGCAACAGCGTGGTGCCGGTGCAGCGCGACGCGCTCTCCGCCGCGACCGACAAGACGGTCACCGTGGGCGTGCGTCCCGAGCACTTCGACGTGGCCGGCGCGGACTCGGACCAGGGTCTCGCGGTCGTCGTCAACGTGGTCGAGGAGCTGGGCTCGGACGCGTTCGTCTACGGCACGGCCACGGTCGGCGGCGAGTCCAAGGACCTGGTGGTCCGCGTGGGCGGCCGCAACGTCCCGGAGAAGGGCAGCACGCTGCACGTCGTGCCGCGCCCGGGCGAGACCCACGTCTTCTCCACGTCGACGGGCGCGCGCCTCTCCGACTGATCCGGGTGTGACCGGGTGATTCACCCACACTGACGAAACTGGGCCCCGCGACTGGTCGCGGGGCCCTTTTCGATGCCGGAAGATACCTCGCACATCCGCCCTTTTCGATCACTGTTCGTCAACCCGCGCCGCGGAAAACCCCCGCACCCCGTCCCTCGAACCGGTGACCCAATGTCGCCGAATCATTACCGGGCGCTACCCTCACTCGCGTGAAGCACTCCACCACCCTCCCCACGCGACGCGGCCAGGGCCCCGCCCGCCGGATCGGCCGCACCCTCGCCCTCGTTCTGCCCGTCGTCCTGGTGCTCTCCGGGACCCTCGCGGTCACGCGGGTCCACTGGTCGGGAACCCCCGAGAACTCGGTGCTCACCGCCTCCGACGTCTCGCCCGCCGGCCGCGCCGCGCCCCGCGCCCCCCAGGACGTCCTGCGCGACCGCCTCCTGACCGAGCTCCAGGAGGAGAACCCGGGCGTCGCCCTCACCCACCTCCAGCGGGCGGTGGACGAGCGCCCGTCGCTGGCCCGCCACTGCATGTCGATCGCCCGCGCCCTGGGCCGCGCCGCGGTCGCCCGGTACGGCCCGACGGAGGCCCAGTCCTACGCCCGCCCGGTCTGCGACACGTCCTACGCCTCGGGCGTCCTGACCCCGCAGGGCTGATCCTGCCTCTCCTCCCTCTCGACCGACCGTCCCGGGCCACGCACGGGCGCCCCGCCCCCCCTTCCGCCGGACCGCCCGGATCCCGCCCCGACCGCCACCGGGGGCCCAGCGCCTCCGTCCGCCCCGCGAGTCCCCGCGCACCGCGCCGCCGCCCCGAGCGACGCCCGCCGCGCCACCGGACCCGCGGGGTTCGGCATACGGCGCCCCGCGCGCCTGCCGGCGTCCGCGCGGGCCTCACCCTGCGCACTCGACCGGGGATCAGCCCGCGATCGCCCGGGACGCACGCCGGGGTCACGCATCGCCGGCGTACGACCGGTCGACGTCCACGCGCCCCCACCATCCGCCGGACCCCGCCCCACCCCGCAGAAGCCCTCCACCCCACTCCCCGCACCCCACGCCCCACCGCGCGTACAGTGCAGGCCATGAGCGATCCGAACGCCGCCGTACGCCCGGTGCAGGCGGTCATCCTGGCCGGCGGGCAGGGGTCCCGGCTGCGGCCCTACACCGACGACCGGCCCAAGCCGATGGTGGAGATCCCCGGCACCGGCACGCCGATCATCGGACACCAGCTCGACTGGCTGGCCGAGGAGGGCGTCACCGACGTCGTCATAAGCTGCGGCCATCTCGCCGAGGTTCTTCAGGACTGGCTGGCCTGCGCCGACCTGCCGGTGCGCGTGACCACCGTCGTCGAGACCGAGCCGCTCGGCCGCGGCGGCGGGCTGAAGTACGCCGCCACCCGGCTGCCCCACCCCGACCGGCCCTGGTACGCCGCCAACGGCGACATCTGGACCCGGTTCTCGCTGCGCGACATGGCCGACTTCCACGCCGAGCGCGACGCGCTGGCCACCCTCGCGCTGGCCCGCCCGCGCATCCCGTGGGGCGCCGTGCAGACGGACGGCTTCGGCCACATCACCGACTTCATCGAGGCCCCGCCGACGACGTACGAGGTGAACGCGGGCGTCTACGTCTTCTCCCCGGAGTTCACCGCCCTCCTCCCGGACCGCGGCGACCACGAGCGCACGACCTTCCCGCACCTGGCCCGCGAACGCCGCCTGGCCGGCTTCCCGCTTCCCCAGGGCGCCTACTGGCGTGCCATCGACACCGCGAAGGACCTCCGGGAGGCGGCCCGGGAGCTGGCCGCCCTGGGCCGCTGAGGCGCCCGGCCGACGGGAGCGCACGCGAAAAGGGTCCCCCACTCCGCGGTTCAGCCGCGCAGAGTGCGGGACCCTTTTTCGTGCTCCTGCCCGGGACCTCAGCCGAGCAGGCCGCCCACCAGCCCCGGCTGGTCCGGCGACGTCGTGCCGCCGCCGGCCGAGTCGCCCGTGCCGGTGCCGCCCGGCGTTCCCGTACTGCCGCCGCCCGTCGTGCCACCGCCGCTGGACGTCGGACCCGTACTGGTCGTCGGGGCCTGCTGGACCGGCGAGGACTGCTGCGGCGGGGCCTGGCCCGCGCTGCCCTGCGTCCGGCTGGGCGCACCGCCCGTGAGCGCGCCGGTGTCGCTGGTGGCCCCCGGAGTGGCCTCCGTGCCCGCGGTGGGCGCCGCCGACGTGGCATCCTCGGCCGGCGAGGAGACGGACGCGGACGGCGTACCGCTCTCCTCCTTGCGCTCGGCGGGCTTGCGGGGCAGCGGCGAGCCCGGCAGCTGGTTGCGCGGCGCCTCCCCGGGCTTGGGGACCACCACCCGGTCGGCATCGCGGACGGCCCCGCCGAGCAGCGAGCCGACCAGCAGGGTCAGCCCCGCGACCACCGCGGTGATCAGGGCCCCGCGGCGCAGCACGAAGCGGCGCAGCTCCCAGATGTCCGAGCGCGGCCCGAGCCGCCGCCACGCCAGCCCCGCGAGTCGGCCGTCGACGGAGTACACGGGCGCGCCGGCGATGATCAGCGGTGACCACGCGGCGAGGTAGATGATGTCCGGCGCGTCGTAGGCCGGGACGCTCTTCCAGCTGACGGTGACCAGCAGCGCCGCCGACAGCAGCGCCCCGCCCACCGCGGCCACCCGCTGCCAGCAGCCCAGCACCGTCAGCACGCCCACGATCACCTGGGCGAAGGCGATCACCAGCCCGGCGCCGACCGGGTGCTGGAGCGCGAACTGACGCAGCGGCTCGGCGATCTCCCACGGGTGCAGGGTGTTGAGCCACTTGACCATGGAGCCGCGTGCGCCGCCGTCGAAGTAGACGGGGTCGCAGAGCTTGCCCATGCCGGCGTAGATGGAGATGCAGCCGAGGAAGACGCGCAGCGGGAGGAGGACGACGCCGAGGTTCATCCGGCGGCCGGGGAAATAGGCGTGCCGGGCCGGGTCGTCGGCGTGCCGGCGACCGCGGGGACGGGCCTCGCCGCGGCGGGGGTCGCCGTCGTGGCGGTCGTCGTACTCGTCGTCGTACCCGTCGTCGTAGGCCTGCTCGCCGTGGGCCGGGCCGCGGTGGGTCTCGTCGTAGGCCTGCTCGTCGTAGGCGCTCTCGACCCTGCGCATGGGGGGCAGCAGCCGGGAGCCGTCGCCGGGCGGGCGCGGCGAGCCGACGACGGGCGTCTCGACGGTCTGTTCGAGGTCGGGGTCGCGGCCCAGGTCGTGCGGGCGGACGTGGGACCCGCCGTGGCCGCCGTACCCGCCGCCCGCTCCCACGCCGACGCGCGGGATGACCCGGGTGGCGCCGGAGCCGGCGGACAGCTCCTCCGGGTGGCGCACGCCCGCACCGCGCACGGCCTGGAGCAGCCGGTGCGCGCCCGTGTCGTCGGGGGCGGACCGGCCGCTCCAGACGACGGGCCTGCGGCGGGCGCCGACGGGGGCCGGGATGCGGCCGGGGTCCGGCCCGGCGCTCAGGTGCCGTGCGACCCGCGGCGACTGGGCGCGCCGCGAGGACGCGCCCAACTGCACGCGAAAACTCGCATGGTTGACGATGACCTGCGCCGGATCGCTCGGCACCTTCACCATGCTCAGCGCGGGAGCGTCGTCGAAGCCGGACGAGCGGTCCCCCGTGGGTGTGCGGGGTGTTCTGGTGTCCACACTCATCTAACAGAGTGACGTGGAGTTAGGACACTGTCTTGACGCGCCGGAACTGTCCGGACCGCGTCAAGCTTGGCCGGACCACCCGGAATGGCCCGAGTGGGTGACAGTGCCGAACGCGCGTTCAGACAGGCGTCACGCCCGTCGGCGCGCCGCCTCGTACAGCACGATGCCCGCCGCCACACCGGCGTTGAGCGACTCGGCGCCGCCCGGCATCGGGATGCGCACCAGGAAGTCGCAGGTCTCCCCGACCAGTCGGGACAGCCCCTTGCCCTCGCTGCCGACGACGATCGCGACCGGCCCGGCCAGCGCCTCCAGGTCGTGCAGTTCGACGTCGCCGTCCGCGGCCAGTCCGACGACCGCGATCCCGGCCTTCTTGTACGCCTCCAGCGCCCGCGTCAGATTGGTGGCGCGGGCGACGGGCGTTCGGGCGGCCGTGCCGGCGGAGGTCTTCCAGGCGCCGGCGGTCATACCGGCGGCGCGCCGCTCGGGGACGACGACGCCGTGCCCGCCGAAGGCGGAGACGGACCGCACGACCGCGCCGAGGTTGCGCGGGTCGGTCACCCCGTCGAGGGCGACGACCAGCGGGTCCTCGCCGTCGTCGTGGGCGGCGGCGACCAGGTCCTCGGGGTGCGCGTACTCGTACGGCGGGACCTGGAGGACCAGGCCCTGGTGGTTCAGGCCGTTGGTCATCCGGTCCAGCTCGGGGCGCGGCGCCTCCATGAGGTTGATGCCGCCGCGCTCGGCCGCGAGCTGGAGCGCCTCGCGCACCCGCTCGTCGCTGTCGATGAACTGCTGGACGTACAGCGTGGAGGCGGGGACCCCGCCGCGCAGCGCCTCGACGACCGGGTTGCGCCCGACGACCAGCTCCGACGCGGAGCGCCCGCCCCCACGGCGCGCCTGCGAACGCCCCTGCGCCCGCCGGGCCTTCGCTGCGGCGGCGCGCTGCTTGGCGTGCCCCTTGCGCATCTCGGCGGGGGGCGTCGGACCCTTGCCCTCCAGCCCCCGGCGCCGCTGGCCGCCACTGCCGACCTGCGCGCCCTTCTTGCCGGACATGCGACGGTTGTTCGCGGCCATGATCTACCTGCTGTCTCTGTATCTCTTGCGATCCGTGCGATCCCTGCGATCCGTTGGATCCGCGCGATCTCTTGTGTGTGCGTGTGCTTGTGCGTGTGCTTGTGCGTGTACGGCGTACGTCCGCGGCGGCCGGGTCAGCGCCCGCCGAGGCTCCAGCGCGGGCCCTGCGGGCTGTCCTCGATGGCGAGGCCGGACTGGTTCAGCCGGTCGCGGATGGCGTCGGCGGTGGCCCAGTCCTTGCGGGCCCGCGCGGCCTCGCGCTGGTCCAGGACCAGCCGGACGAGGCTGTCCACGACGCCGTGCAGTTCCTCGCCGCGGCCGGTGCCGTCACCGGCCCAGTGCGCGTCCAGCGGGTCCAGCCCGAGGACGCCCAGCATGGCGCGGACCTCGGCGAGCCGCGCGACGGCGGCCTCCTTGTCGTCGGCGGCCAGGGCGCTGTTGCCCTGCCGGACGGTGTTGTGGACGACGGCGAGCGCCTGCGGCACGCCCAGGTCGTCGTCCATCGCCTCGGCGAAGGCGGGCGGCACCTCGACGGCGGCCTCGACGGGACCACCGGCCAGCTCCACCACGCGCTGCACGAATCCCTCGATCCGCGCGAACGCGGACTCGGCCTCGCGCAGGGCCTCCTCGCTGTACTCGATGGTCGAGCGGTAGTGCGGGGTGCCGAGGTAGTAGCGCAGCACGATCGGGCGCCAGGCCCTGACCATCTCGGAGACGAGCACCGAGTTGCCGAGCGACTTCGACATCTTCTCGCCGCTCATGGTGACCCAGGCGTTGTGCACCCAGTACCGCGCGAACTCGTCGCCGTAGGCGCGGGCCTGGGCGATCTCGTTCTCGTGGTGCGGGAAGATCAGGTCGATGCCGCCGCCGTGGATGTCGAAGACGGAGCCGAGGTACTTGTGCGCCATGGCGGAGCACTCCAGGTGCCAGCCCGGACGGCCCCGTCCCCACGGCGTCTCCCAGTCCGGCTCGCCGGGCTTGGCCGCCTTCCACATCGCGAAGTCGCGCGGGTCCCGCTTGCCGGTCTCGCCCTCCCCGGACGGCTGGCGCAGCTCGTCGAGGTCCTGCCGGGACAGCGAGAGGTAGTCCGGCAGGGAGCGCACGTCGAAGTAGACGTTGCCGTCGGCCTCGTAGGCGTGGCCGCGCTCGATGAGCGTCCGCATCATCTCGACCATCTCGGTGACGTGCCCGGTGGCGCGCGGCTCGTACGTCGGCGGGAGGCAGCCCAGCGCGTGGTAACCGTCGTTGAACGCGCGCTCGTTCTCGTAGCCGATGGACCACCAGGGGCGGTCCTGTTCGGCCGACTTGCGGATGATCTTGTCGTCGATGTCGGTGACGTTCCGGATGAACGTGACCTCGTAGCCGCGGTACGCGAACCAGCGGCGCATGATGTCGAAGTTCAGGCCCGAGCGGATGTGCCCGATGTGCGGGGCCGCCTGCACGGTGGCACCACACAGGTAGATCGAGACGCGGCCCGGCGTGAGCGGGGCGAAGTCACGGATCTGCCGGGCGCTGGTGTCGTACAGGCGAATAGTCACGCCTCCAGGGTAGTGGTCCGCGACGAGTGCCAGTGGCCGCACGCGGCGTCCGGCCACTCATTCGTGACGTTGCCGGAGGGCGGCGGGCGACCGGGACCCGGCACGCGCAGACCCGGCACGCGCAGACCCGGCACGCGCAGGCCCGGCACGCGCAGGCCCGGCACGCGCAGGCCCGGCACGCGCAGGCCCGGCACGCGCAGGCTGCCGGGCCGGGGGCCTCGGCAGCCGTCGGTCGTCGGTCGTCGGTCGTCGGCGGCGGGCAACGGCCATCCGTGGTCGGTCGCAGGCCGCGGCCGGTCGCGGTGATGCCGTCGGTGCCGCCGGCAGCGGTGGCGTGTCAGCAGTCGGCCGCAGGCCGCCGTCGACCGCGGTACCACGTCCACCGCGGTACCGCCGTCGGCGGTCGGCCCGCGTCAGCGGTGAACGGGCGTCATCGAGCGGTCGCGTTGCCGGTCGCGGACGGCACGCGCACCACCAGGGCCGTCGCCACCGCCATCAGGCCCTCGTCCCTGCCGGGGAAGCCGAGGCCGTCCGTGGTCGCGCCGGACACCGACACCGGCGCGCCGGCCGCCTCGGAGAGGATCTTCTGGGCCTCGTCCCGGCGCTTGCCGATCTTCGGCCGTGGTCCGATCACCTGCACGGCGACGTTCCCGATCCGGAAGCCCGCCGCGCGGACGATCCGGGCCGCCTCCGTCAGCAGCGTCACGCCCGACGCGCCGGACCACTCGGGCCGCCCGGTGCCGAAGTGCTGCCCCAGGTCGCCGAGCCCGGCGGCGGAGAACAGCGCGTTGCACGCGGCGTGCGCGACGACGTCCGCGTCGGAGTGACCGGCCAGTCCCGGCCCCTCGCCCTCCCACTTCAGGCCGGCGCACCACAGCTCCCGGCCCTCCTCGAAGGCGTGGATGTCGGTGCCGACGCCGACCTGGGGCAGCACGAGAACCTGCCCGGACTCGTGCCCGAACTCCTGCTCAGAAGCCATCGTTGAGCCTCCGGCGGGCCAGGACCGCCTCCGCCAGCACCAGGTCCAGCGGGCGGGTGACCTTGAAGGCCTCCTCGTGGCCGGGGACGACCACGACCCGCAGGCCGAGCCGCTCCACCATGCTCGCGTCGTCGGTGACATCACCGGTGACCGTCTCGTGGGCGCGCATCAGCGTCGCGCGGTCGAAGCCCTGCGGGGTCTGCACCGCGCGCAGCCGCGCCCGCTCCGGGGTGGCGACCACGGGCTCCGGCTCGCCGGGCGCCGCGGCCGGATCGACCTCCTTGACGGTGTCCGCGAGTGGCAGCGCCGGCACCACGGCCGGTGCGCCGTCGCGTACGGCGTCGATCACGGCGTCCACCGTGTCCACCGGCACCAAGGGGCGCGCGGCGTCGTGCACCAGCACGATGTCGTACCCGGGCGGCAGCGCGTCCAGGCCCAGTCTCACGCTCTCCTGCCGGGACTCCCCGCCGGGCACGACCAGGAAGTCGGTGCGCTCCGGCAGGGCGTGGGCGTCGAGCAGTGACTTGACCTCGCCGGCGCCGTCGGGCGGGGCGACGACGACCACGAGGGAGACGGCACGGGACGCGGCCAGGGCGCGGACCGCGTGGATGAGCATGGGCGTGCCGCCCAGCGCGCGCAGCGCTTTGGGAGCGCCCGGACCAAGCCGTACGCCCCGGCCGGCGGCCGGAATCACGGCGGCTACGCGCGGGGGCGCGGGTGCAGGGCGCGAATCGTCAGACATCGGTTCCCGTCAGGTTTGTGTGCTCGGCCTACGTGGGTATGGCCTGGGCGTACCCCGCGCGACCTCTTGACCGGACCCTTCCGTGACCCCTGGTCGAGCCGGTCGCCCGGGCCCGCAGGCACAGTACCGGGGGGACTCCTCTTCGGCGTACGGCTTCGAAGAGCCGACGGCCTCTCCGAGGCTCCGCGGCTCTACGAGGCTCCACGCGCGCGCAGGTCTCGGCATGCGCGCGATGCGTCATGGGCGCGGACATGCCGCAGCGCCCGGCGACGGCAGATGCGGGAGCTCTGCGTCATCGGGCACCGCGGCATTTCAGTGCGTCGGCTTCAGTGAGTGGCGTCGGCCGATGAACACCGGCCGACGAAGCCGATGTACGGGGCACGCTGCCCGCGTCAGGAGGCGAGCACCTCGTCGAGCAGGGCCTCGGCCTTGTCCTCGTTCGTGTTCTCCGCGAGCGCGAGCTCGCTCACCAGGATCTGGCGGGCCTTGGCGAGCATGCGCTTCTCACCGGCGGAGAGTCCGCGCTCGCGCTCACGACGCCACAGGTCACGCACGACTTCCGCGACCTTGATGACATCGCCGGAGGCGAGCTTCTCCAGGTTTGCCTTGTAGCGACGGGACCAGTTCGTGGGCTCCTCGGCGTACGGCGCGCGCAGCACCTCGAAGACCCGGTCCAGCCCGTCCTGACCGACCACGTCACGCACGCCCACGAACTCCGCATTGTCCGCCGGCACACGCACCGTGAGGTCACCCTGGGCGACCTTCAACACCAAGTAGGTCTTGTCCACGCCTTTGATCTGGCGAGTTTCGATGGCCTCGATCAGCGCGGCCCCGTGATGGGGATAGACCACGGTGTCGCCAACCTTGAACGTCATGTGACAGGTACCCCTTCCGTGGCTATCCAGAGTAACACGGATACGGCGTCTTCTGAATGGCGTTTTCGCAGGTCAGAGCATATCTCGGGGCTTGACAACAGCGACAGGGACGTGCTTCGCCGGACCCCCGGAACAAGGTATTCGCAGGTCGGAGCGGCTGCGCGGGGCGGGCGAAACGTCCACGTCGCCCACCTCCGACACCGCCGCCAACCGGCCGAACGTCCGCAAATGTCCGGTTCCATGAGTGCGACTTCCGCTACTCCGTTCGGCCGCCCGGCGACGGATCCGAGACGATTCAGGAATTGATCACACGCTGTCGCCGGCGCTCCTCTCGCGCCCGATCACCGGCTGATCACGGACGCCGGTTCACCCGGTGATCAATTCAACGACGGCCGTGCATTCCTTCACGGAAAATTCGCGCGCCGCCGGTGGGATTGTCTGCAACTGCTTATCCGAATGCGGTCGTGGGGACCGGACGCGGCGGGGGCCGGCGAGAAGCCGGGCCGGAGGCAGGCCGGGAGCAGCGGCGGGGCACACCCGGTGACGGGCCGGGGCGCGCCCGAGTGGCGGGGCGCGCCGGGGGAGGGCCGGGTGCGGCGCCGGGCGGACGGCTCGGTAACCTGAAGCCCGCTGACAGCCACTGAGGGCGGCTTTACAAGAGAGCCGCCCACTGCGTTCAAGGAGTTGCCGCCGCCGTGAGCAGCAGCCTTCGACGCGGCGCCCTCGCCGCCTCCGCCATCGCGTTCTCGATCGCCTCGCTCGCCGCCTGCGGCGCCGGCAACGACGCCCAGTCGCTGGTGATCCAGCCGGATCACGCGGCGGGCGGGGCCGGCGACATCAAGATCCAGAACGCCATCCTCATCACGCAGCCCGACCCGGAGGCGGCCGGCCCGGCCACCGTCTCCGCCACCGTCTTCAACTCCGGCGACAAGGCCGAGACGCTGGAGTCCATCACCGTGGACGGCTCGGGCTCCGTCGAGCTGTCCACGGCCAAGGGCGGCGGCCAGGTCACGGTCCCGGCGGGCGGCTCGATCGTCATCGGCGGCAAGGACAACGCCTCGGCCGTGATCGCCGACGGCGAGTCGCTGACCGACGGCGACGCCCACAAGGTCACCTTCTCCTTCAGCCAGACCGGCGACGTCACCCTGGAGGCCTTCATCGTCCCGGGCGAGGGCTACTACGCCTCGTGGGGCCCGTCCGATGTCCCGGCGACGCCGTCGGCCTCCGCGTCCCCCTCCGACGGGGCGACGGGCGAAGAGGGCACGGGCGAGGAGCACGCCGGCGAGGAGAGCGCCTCGCCGTCCGCGACCGGGAGCGGCACGCCCACCGACGCCGCGTCCGCGTCGGCGACGGAGTCGGCCGCGGAGGAGTCCGCGGGCCACTGAGCGGCCGTCGTACACCGGTCGGCCGTACACAGCAGCGCACGCGAAGGGCGGGCCTCCCCAGGGAGGCCCGCCCTTCGCGTTGGTGCTCTGTCACTGAGCGGCGAACCGCTCCGGCCGGTTTACGGCTCGAACTTGTAGCCGAGACCGCGCACGGTCACCAGGTAGCGCGGGGCGCCCGGGTCCGGCTCGATCTTGGCGCGCAGGCGCTTGACGTGGACGTCCAGCGTCTTGGTGTCACCGACGTAGTCGGCGCCCCAGACGCGGTCGATGAGCTGCATACGCGTCAGCACACGGCCCGCGTTGCGCAGCAGCATCTCCAGCAGGTCGAACTCCTTGAGCGGCAGGTCGACCTTGGAGCCGCCGACGGTGACCACGTGACGGTCGACGTCCATGCGGACCGGGCCGGCCTCCAGCGCCGCCGGGGTCACCTCCTCCGGCTCGCCGCGGCGGCGCAGGACGGCCCGGATGCGGGCGACCAGTTCTCGGGAGGAGAAGGGCTTGGTGACGTAGTCGTCGGCTCCTATTTCGAGACCGACGACCTTGTCGATCTCGCTGTCCTTGGCGGTGACCATGATCACCGGCACGTTGGAGCGGCCGCGCAGCTGGCGGCAGACCTCCGTGCCCGGGAGCCCGGGCAGCATCAGGTCGAGAAGGACGAGGTCGGCTCCATTGCGCTCGAACTCATCGAGGCCGTCGGGCCCGGTGGTCGCGACCGCGACCTCGAAGCCCTCCTTGCGGAGCATGTACGACAGGGCGTCGGAGAAGGACTCCTCGTCCTCGACGACGAGCACTCGGGTCACGGAAGGACCTCCGGGGCGGGAAGTGAGCTGTACGGGGGTGTGTCGGGGGACGCGTCCGCGGACTGTCCGTCCTCGTTGCCGAGGCCGGATCGCCGACGCTGCCGGTCACGGGCGGCGCCCGCCTCCGGCAGCCGCAGAGTGAAGGTGGAGCCCTGTCCCTCTGAACTCCACACCGTGACCTCCCCGCCGTGCGAGGCGGCCACGTGCTTGACGATCGCCAGGCCCAGCCCCGTACCGCCGGTGGCGCGGGAGCGGGCCGGGTCGACTCGGTAGAAGCGCTCGAAGATGCGCTCCTTGTCCTTGTCGGAGATGCCGATGCCCTGGTCGGT
Source organism: Streptomyces sp. NPDC006610 (assembly GCF_040611575.1). NCBI lineage: Bacteria > Bacillati > Actinomycetota > Actinomycetes > Kitasatosporales > Streptomycetaceae > Streptomyces > Streptomyces sp. NPDC006610. The sequence goes on along the minus strand of NZ_JBEXOP010000012.1, from coordinate 17,183 downwards.
CACGGCGACCTCGATGACGTCGCCGCCGGCGCCGGAGACCCGGCGGGCGGCGATGCCGACGCGGGTGCGGGCCGGCGAGTAGTTGACGGCGTTCTCCACGAGGTTGCCCAGCGCCGCGGCCAGCTGGCTGCGGTTGCCGAACACGTGCAGGTCGGCGGTGCCGCCCGCGGCCATCGTGATCTGCTTGGTGGAGGCCGCGTGCCGGCACCGGTCGATGGCCTCGGCGACCAGTTCGTCCACCCGGACCGGCTCGGCGTCCTCCAGCGGGTCGTCGTTCTGGACCCGGGAGAGGTCGATCAGCTCCTGCACCAGGTTGGTCAGCCGGGTCGCCTCGATCTGCATCCGCCCGGCGAAGCGCTGGACGGCCTCGGGGTCGTCGGAGGCGTCCATCACGGCCTCGGACAGCAGGGAGAGCGCGCCGACCGGGGTCTTCAGCTCATGGCTGACGTTGGCGACGAAATCGCGCCGCACCGCTTCTATCCGGCGGGCCTCGGTGAGGTCCTCGACCAGGAGGAGCACCAGGCGCGAGCCGAGCGGGGCGACGCGGGCGGAGACGGCGAGGGCCTCGCCGCGGCCGCTGCCGCGCCGGGGCAGGTCCAGCTCGACCTGGCGTATCTCGCCGTCGCGCCGGGTGTCGCGGGCCATCTGGAGCATCGGGTCGACGGCCAGCCGGCCGCCGCGCACCAGACCGAGGGCGTACGCCGCCGAGCTGGCCTTGACGACGGCGTCGGCCTCGTCGAGGACGACCGCCGAGGAGCGCAGCACCGACAGCACGGTGTCCACGCCCGGCGGCAGCACCGGATCGGTGTGCAGGGAGGTACGGGTGGGTCGTTTCAGGTCGCGCTCGCTCCAGCGGAACGCCAGCATGGCGATCACACCGGTGAGCACACCGGCGATCGCTGCCGCTGCGGCGACCGCCGCGTTCACGTCCATGCCTCCAGGTTAGGCATGGGGTACCCGTTGCCCACAGCCGTACGAGGAGCAGCTCGAACACTCGTCGCCCAGAGTTCACCTTGGAGCCAGTGATGGTTCATTTGGGGTGGCGGATTCCGACGCGTTCAAGCCCGAACGTGGGAGCGTGGGGTTCGCAGCGCCAGTCTGAACCCCGAAAGCACGCACGAGAGGGAACCTGATGCGGGACGCGTACCACGAGGAACTGGACTCGATCGGCGACGACCTCGTCGAGATGGCCCGCCTGGTCGGGTCGGCGATCGGACGCGCCACGACGGCCATGCTCGACGCCGATCTGAAGCTGGCCGAAAGCGTCATCGAGGCCGACAAGAAGGTGGACGACCTCCAGCACAACCTGGAGGCCCGCGCCATAGCCCTGCTGGCCCGGCAGCAGCCGGTCGCCACCGACCTGCGGATCGTGGTCACCTCCCTGCGCATGAGCGCCGACCTGGAGCGATCCGGCGACCTCGCGCAGCACGTGGCGAAGCTCGCCCGGCTGCGCTTCCCGGAGCGCGCGGTCCCCCACGACCTGCACGCCACCATTCTGGAGATGGGCCAGCTCGCGCAGCGTCTGATGGCCAAGACCGCCGAGGTCATCGTCACCAAGGACATCGACCTGGCGCTCCAGCTGGAGACCGACGACGACGCGATGGACCTGCTCCACCGCACGCTGTTCCAGCACCTCATCGACGAGCGCTGGAAGCACGGCATCGAGACCGCGGTGGACGTCACCCTGCTCGGCCGCTACTACGAGCGCTTCGCCGACCACGCGGTGGCCGTCGCCAAGCGCGTGGTCTTCCTGGTCACGGGCGAGCACGCGGACGACTTCCAGCCGGACATCGAGCCGTCGACCGGGGTGGAGGGGGCCTGATCGCGCGGGCTCCCGGCTCACGGGGTCCGGGCAGGGCGCGGTTTCGCCCCAATGCGCCGTTGATGCGCCCGGCGGGTCGGGCTTCCAATGGGCAGGGCACACCAGCCTCCAGGAGGGTCCCATGGCCGAATCCCCGAGCACCCCGCCGAACCCCGCCCAGCCCCGCGACACCGACCAGCCGGCCGACATCAGGAACCTCCCTCTGATCGCGGCGTGCGGCTGCGGCTCGGGCTGCACGTGCGGGTGCCAGTCGGGCAGCCCGTGCCAGTGCGGCTGACGGCCTCATCCCGGTTCCGGTTCTTTCCGGTTCTTCCGGTTCTTTCCGGCCGTACGGCGATGAAGGACCCGGTGCGCGTGACGCACCGGGTCCTTCGCCGTCGTCGTAGCCCAGGCCTCCCGGTCGCCCCCGCCTCCGAACAGGCGGAGCATGGGAAACAACCGAGTCGAGCGGAGGTGCGTGGTCATGCCCGAGTTCATGGACGTCCACCACAACATGCGGGGCATCACGGCGGCCCAGCTTCACGAGGCCCACCAGGCCGACCTGGCGATCGGGGGCGACGAAGGAGTCCACTTCAAGCAGGCCTGGGCGGACCCGGAGTCCGGCGTCGTCTACTGCCTCTCGGAGGCGCCGTCGGCCGACGCGATCCAGCGGGTGCACGAACGGGCGGGACACAGGGCGGACGAGATCCATCCGGTGCCGCTGAGGGTGTGACGCGGGAGATCCTGCCGTTTCAGGGCGAACGGAAGCCCACCGCCGGCCCGGCCATCGCCGCCGTTTCCTCCCGCTCAGGTGAGGTCCGAGAGATCCTCCTCGGTGAGAGTGATCGACCCGGCGGCGGTGTTCTCCTCCAGGTGGGCGAGAGAACCGGTTCCGGGGATGGCCAGGGTGACGGGTGAGGCCGCGAGCAGCCAGGCCAGGGCGATCTGGGGAACCGTGGCGCCGTGCCGGTCCGCGACCTTGGCGATGCGGTCGCCGGCGAGGTCGCTCAGGCCGCCCCCGAGCGGGAAGAACGGCACGTAGGCGATGCCTGCCTCCTCGCAGGCGGCCAGCAGCTCGGTGTCGTCGCGCTTGGCCGCGTGGAAGTGGTTCTGGACGGCCGAGACGGGTGCGATCGTTCGGGCTTCGGCCAGGTGGCCGGTGTCGACGTTGCTCAGGCCGAGGTGCCGGATCAGGCCCTCTTCGCGCATCGCCGCCAGTGCCTCGAAGCGTGCGGCGACGGATTGGCCGTGCGGTGGCGGCTCGATGCCCCCGATGCGCAGGTAGACCAGTTCGAGGCGGTCCAATCCGAGGGTTTCGAGGTTCTCCTCGACCAGTGTTCGCAGATCTGCCGGGTCGGTGATCTCCGTCATGCCACCGTCGGGCGTGCGTGCCGGGCCGACCTTGGTGGCGATGACCAGACCGGTCGGGTAGGGGTGAAGGGCCTCACGGATCAGGGCGTTGGCTCGCACCGTGCCGTCGCCACTGGTGTAGAAGGCCGCGGTGTCGATGTGGTTGACGCCGAGTTCCACGGCGCGGCGCAGGACGGCACGACCGGTTGCGGGATCGCGGGCCGGGCCGTGGAAACTGTCCGTGGGCAGGCGCATGGCCCCGAAGCCGATCCGGTTGACCAGCAGGTCACCACCGAGTGGGAAGTCATTGCTCATGAACTCAGCTTCCGCGGCGGGGTGTTCGGGCTGCGAGCCCGTGGCAGCTTCTTGCCGTCGGGCACAATGGCACGGTGGCAGAGATGGTGACGATCCGTGGTGACCTGGAGCTCCTCGCTCGCACCGAGCACCTTTTCTCCTCCGTCCAGGAGGAGTTCATCTGTGCCGCCCGCGATCTCAGCACCTGGTCCCGTCCCGGAGCCCGGCAGACCGCCCGCGACCTGCTGGAAAGCGGCGGCACTCGGGGCGTCCGCAAGCTCTTCAGCCCAGCCGTGCTGGCCGACGAGCGCAGCCGCGAACACCTGCGCGAGATCATGGGCGGTGGCGTCCGGGTACGGATCGCCGCCACCGCTCTCCCCCACGAGACGATCGTCATCGACCGCCGGTTCGCCATCCTCGCCGGCTTGCATGCCCCTGAAGGCCGCGAGTACACCCTGACCACCGCATCGGGCCTGGTCGGCAGCGTTTACGCGCTGTTCGAAGCCGCCTGGGAGACGGCCACCGACCTCACGGCCTTCCTCCACGGCGACCAGCCCCGTCTCGATGCCGAGAGCCGCAAGGTCCTTCGGGCGCTGGGATCGGGCGCCACCGACGAGAGAGCCGCACGGGAGCTGGGCATGTCCCTGCGAACATACCGGCGCCGGGTCGCCGAACTGCTCAACGCCCTCGACGCGGGTTCACGATTCCAGGCCGGAATGCGCGCGGGCGAACTGGGCCTGAACGGCTGAGACGTCGACCGGCGGAGACCGCCCGCCTGTGCGGCCCGCTTCCCCGGACACGTCGCACCGACGCAGCCTGATCCGACCACGGCCCGACCGGGCACCCGACTGCCCCGAGCTGGGTAAGCCCCCCACCAGCGGAGAATCCGCAGGCAGGGGGCTGATCGGTGACGCGTTACTTCTTCTTGCCCTGGGTGTTGTCGGGGATCTTGGCGACCTGCGTTTTCCCTGCTCAGACGCGGCGGGGTCGTGCGCCTGGTGGTCGTCGTTGGTCATCATTGGCCACTGTCGAGCGACCTCGGACGGCCCAGGGGCGGCCCAGCTCCTCGGTCTGAGTGGGCCGCCCGCCAGCCTCAGCGCGAGGGGCGCCTCTTCGGGGGAACCGGACCCGGGATCACATCCTTGCCAAGGTGTTCCTTGATCAGGTACTTGAGTTCCGGCCCTTCGATGAGCTGGAGCCGACCATGTTGGCGGGCAAAGTCGTGGCTGGCCCTGCCGAACCACGATGTGGTGATCAGGACCCCCTTGGCAGCACGCTTGTGCTCGACCACTCCGGCGAGCGCCTGAACGGACTCAACACCCACGAGCTTGCTGTAGCGCTTCGCCTGAATGATGCACTCACCGTTGAAGACGGGGTCCTTGCTGACGGCCACCGCGTCAACGCCCTCGTCTTTGGACGCCTGAGTGTTCCAGGCCTCCATGCCGATCGCCTCAAACAGTTGGCGAATCAGGTGCTCGAACTCGGTGGGCGTCAGCTTCACCAGTACGGGCCTGCTGTCCAGGCCGGCGACTACATCCATGCTGTCCATGAGCCGGTACTTCGACAGGTCGAACTCGACGATGGGACGGATCGGTTCGAGATCGTATGGGTTGGGCGACACCAGAGCGTTGAGTCCCCTGAGGCACTGCGCTGGATCAACCTGACTGAGGCGGAGCTTCCCGAACTGCTCCCTGCTGGCGCTGAGCGTCACTAGACAGGGTGAGACCTCCTGACCGGTGGCCCGATCGATGGTTCTCACATGGCCGTTCAAAATCACGCCATTGACGATCCGGTCTGGATCGCTCGTCAGGACCTCGTGCACTGTCCTTAGAGCGACTTGTGCCAGGACGGAGGCGTAGATCCCCTTGCGCTCCTTCTCTGGACGAGGCAGCACCGTCGTCTCGTCTCGGTTCTTCACGTACCGGTAGCCCCGCGCGGTAGGAACGATCGCCTCGGGAGGCAAGTGGATCTCAACGAGTACGTCACCGGTGGCAGGCCGAAAGGCGATCCGATGCTCGTGGGGGAAGCCCAACGGATACTCCGACGCATCCAGAACCGCCCCTAGATGAGCCTCGACGGCCGCGGGCTCCCCAGCCCTGTACGCCTCGCGCTCCTCGTCCAACTTCCCGTTGAAGGCCGCCACCTCGTCAAGGGCCTGCGCTTCGGCTTGGCGGTGCTCGGCACGCTTCTGCTCCAGCGTTGCCAGCCGCTTCTCCTCGGCTCGCCTGTGGCGCTCTTGTGCCTCGCCGAACCGCGCACGAGCCTCGGTAACCTGAGCTTCATAGCGCTTCCTGCCAAGACCCAGGACAGCAGCCAGACCGCCGGGCTCGGGTGGTGCGAACTCCTCCCAGCGCGGCGAAGGCTCCGGCCGAGACCAAGGACGCTCGTCTAACTTCCTCGGCTTGTGAGTCCTCCGCCGGCGCTCAAAGGTCGTCGGCGGATCGCCAACCAGCGCGTTGCGGAGCAACTGCCCGAGCCGCTCGACCTCGTGTTCGACCCCGATCGTGCGAACCCGCGCCTGCTCTGCCTGCTGCTCCTGATACGCAACCTTCCGCTCGCGCTCCTGCCGCTTGCTAGCCGTCTCAGCGGCCTTGCGTTCCCGCTCTACTTGCCGGGTCTTTTGCTCCTGGGCACGTCGTAACGCTTGCTGCTGCCGCTGATAGTCGGTGCCTCGGCCGCTACCCCGTTGCGCCACCTGTTTACCCCTCCCCTGGCCCTACTCCGCCACAGGGCTGCATTCCCCTTCCACATCGCAGAATCACGCAGGGCAGGGGTGTCACCTCAGACCGACCGCTCGGTGCATCGCTGACTCAGGTCGTCTGTACCTCGACCGACGACGGTCAGCCACGATGGCGAGTCTGCCGACCGACCGGGCGCGCGTGTGCCTCGCTGCACCCCCACCGGCCTCAGCCACGCTATTGGTGCCGTCGACCACAGCAAGCCGTGACGGCGGCGGCCTGGTGATGAGACCTTGGGACCGTGACTTCTTCGTCTCGAAGCAACTCGGGTGAGGGCTCTGCCTTGAGCTGGTGTGCCCCTCACCTGCACTGATGGTGCGTAGGTGTTCGAGCTCGTCCGCCGGTGTTCGTCGGCGTTGTCACGCAGTTAGACACTCGCTGGCTGGGGAGCTTGGTGGTCTTCCCTTGCACAAGGCGATCTTGGTGCATCCTCGTACCCACCTGAACGTGAACCTTGGGAAGGCCCTCGCCAGAGGGGCGGTATGCGGAGCCGTTCGCGCGAGGCGTGATGCCGAGCTTCCAGCGGTCTCGGTCCACACCACAACGTACGTCGTCATGATGCCAGCGAGTGCGCCGGCTATAGCACTCAGAGGTGCAGCCCCAGTCCATATGCCCCCTCAAGGAGACCGGGAGGCGAATATTTGTTCGCATACAGTGCGTCACTGTTAAACCAGTTCCCATAGTCGACTTACCGTGCTACAAATCCCTTTACTGTCGCTGGGGGGGATGTGGTGAGTCATGACGGAAAAGGTCCAAACGCTGCGTTTCAACTGCTTCCTGTTGAGGGAAGGGCTTGAATCGCCCGAGCAAGCGTTGAGGTCGCAGTACCGCCCCGGCGGCACCTCCGGCATGATGAAGCTCGCCGAGTCGACGTTAGCCCCGGATGGCTGTGTCGCTTATTTGCGAGACATGTCCCCGAACACTCCGGCTTGGGCAAAACTCCTCTCGCCCGTCTTTCCCGAATTGGAGACGGTGGAGAACTTCTCGAATCGGCTAGTCATTTTCCTCCCTGTAAGAGATCGCACATTTGCACTCTGCTTCGGATACGGAAGTTCCACCCTTGAGTGGTCTTGGATTGAGGCGAACTTTGGCCTCAAGTTCGCTGCTCGTCGATTTGACAGTAAGGCCATGAGTGGAATTGGGAGTCGTAGAATTGACTCCTCCGCGCGATCTCAGTGGGTTCAGATTCCCGTGAACTCCTCAATTAGCGATTTTGAGGTTGAGCTAGATGGCGAGTTCACTCGAAAACTCGTAGGTAGACTCGACTCAGGGGTAGAGTTTCCTGACCTTGGTGCAGTTGTCGCAACAGATTCTGTTTCTTTCAAACTAGACACGGACCTGAATAAGGTTCGTGAGACTCTGAAAAAGATGCTCGACACTGCTGAAACGGGTTCGACATCGAAAGACCTTGCCTTCATAGATTCGCTCGAACCTCTGCGAATCAAGAGCGAAATAGTCAAGGATCTAGAGAAGCTGCTCGTCGATGAACTCTTCGAGTCGCGTGCTCGTAAACCTCAAGGATCCCCGCTTAACGAGCTGGACGTCAGCGAATTGGCAGTACACATCCTCTCCGTCGCTCCCCCGGACGACGTGTCGGTGGAGAATATTCACGACTTCATTTTGTATAGGAATGACCAGTCTCAGGTGTTCGACACGATGAACCTGGATGGGCTAAGGGAAGCACTGTTTGGATTTCCCGGAAAGTTTGGCGTCTCCAGCCTCGCCGACATTAAGGTGCAGGCTCGCGACACGAACGGCCAAGCTGTGAGCATGGCCAAGCCCTTGAAGCACTGGCTCATTTTTGAGGCGGGAGATAGAGACAAACGCTATCTGCTAACACTGGGGAAGTGGTATGCGCTCGCAGAAAAATACGCTGAGAAGCTAGACCAAGATCTAGTTCAAATAGAGGACGTTACATCCATCCTTAAGCTGCGCACGTGGGACGATTGGGGCTACCGGAAGAACTGGGAAAAGCACTACAACGTTAAGGCGACCGAGGGCAGGTCCGATCTAATATGCCTCGATAGGCATCCGATCTTTGCCGAGGATGGCGATCAAGTCGAGGCTTGCGACCTCTTGCACTCAGACGGCTATCTGATTCATGTGAAGCAGTATACGGGCAGTCAAACTCTGAGCCATCTCTTCTCCCAGGGATTCGTTTCTGCTCAAACAATCATCTCAGACGCCGCGTACAGAAATGACTTTATAGAGGCTGTGCGGTCGATCAATTCTCGTTTCGTTGACGCGGCAGCCCTCACACCCCCTAGATTCGTCACCTATGCCATAGCGTTCGACGGGAAGCAGCAACTCCCTAAAGATCTGCCAACCTTCAGCAAGGTCAACCTTCGCAGCTTCAGTAAGCGAGTCAAGCTATTGGGCTCCGTGGCGACGCTCGCCCGGATACAGATGACGTTTAAGCCGAAGGCAAAGGAAAAAGAGGACTGACCGATGGCTTTTATCCCGCGGGGAGCAGAACACCCGTAACTCGCGGGGCGTGGTACCTCGGCAGAACAGGTTTTTCAGGTCAGAAGCGTATTCGGCTCGCACCACTGCCAGTTCTCCGGGCTAGGGATGGTGGTACCCGTGTCGCAGATCGGGTCTCATTGAGCGGCCTACCACGGCCCGGCCCAGTGAATACTACTCCCTGGATGCCAGCCACCAATGAGCAGCCACAACCGATCGCAGCGGTCGCGGCCTGTAGCCCCCACGACTGTGCAGGACTCGGCCTGAAGGCCGGCAAGACGAAAAACCCAAGTCTTGTTTGTGATCCTGTGGCAGCATGTGAGCATGCAAAAGCCATTGCAGCGTGCCGTCAGATTGGCCGTGGAGGCTGCCTCTACGGCTTTTCCCGCTCCGGACTCAAAGCCGTGGGATTACGGATGGTGTAGTGAAACGTATCGACGCTCACCTGAGGCGTCAATCAGCTCTCCGAAGGGCCCGATTTCCCTGACTGAGACGGGACTTGAGAAATATGAAGAGCTGATGGATCTCCTGCAGAAGCAACAACAAATACGCGAGCGATGGGATCTGGAGGAGCTATGGGGATTAATTGCAACTCTGGTCGCGCTCCTGTCTGAGGTGGAAAATCCGGAAGGCGTGGCTGAGAGAAATTTCGGTACGGTGTTCTCTTGCGAGCCGTCGATCGCTGTTTTCTCGGTGGCTAACATCGACTGGGAGGGGCCACCTCTACGCCTAGCGAAAAATTGTCTTATAGGCGTACTGGACGAGTCATTCGCCAGCAGCCTTGAGGAAATTGGCGGCAGGGCCAGTGCTGCCGTCTCGTCGGTGAAGGAGTACGCGGAACAACAATCTCATCGGCGCCCCGTGATCGGATTCGCTGCGATGGTTCCGGGACAGCGAACCGAGGCCTTCAATCAGGCTCAGCGAAGTCTAGAGCTAGTCATAGATCTCGCGATTCTTCTCGAGCAGAAGAAGCAGGAGCACGCCCTTTACTCTGTTCGCGGGGCTTCGAACAGACCCGGCGCGCGGGGACTGACTCTTGACCGAACGGTTATTCATCAGGCCATGAAGGCGTCAGGCGACGGTTCGGATCTTTCCTGTGAACCACTTATTACCGACGCGCTTGGTGTTTTTAAGCCGAGCTTCTGGTATAGCGCGGAACGTGTCCCGCTGGAACGCCTACTGTGTGACGATAAACTAGCTCATGCAGTAAATAAATGCCTGGAGGGCAAGACTAATATAACGAGGCGAATACAAGTTGCTGCGCGATGGTTTTCAGAGAGTTTCTGGTCGATAGCGAACGACGACTCAGCTCTGGCGGCTGGCGTTGCGCTAGATTCTCTGGTGGGTGCCCGATCCGGACTTCCGGGGCGAGCAATGAAAGAACGGTTTGCCTTCCTGGAGGCGGTGCCCCGAGATCGACCACTTAGGGCGCGAGAGTATGATGCAATATATTCTGCGCGGAGCGCTATCGCTCATGGCGGTGAAAGCCCGAGGGTTCGAGAAGGCGATTTTGTTCGTGAAATGCAGAATGCCGTCACTTGGGCGGCGTGGAGGCTATTGGCGGCCGAGCGTGAATTCAACTTGCGGGACAATAAAGATTTGGAAGCGTTGTTCGATGATCTGAGGTGGGGAACGAGGAGTTGGGGGAGCTAGGAACGATAGGTCGGCGGAGCGGCTTTGGGCTGGAGCTGCTTTGGCGCGAGTGATCATGGCCCCGTAAGCTTGCGGCGCGTCGGGCAGTCTGTGGACCTGCCCGGTAAAGCACGACGTTGGGGCCATGATCTGCGAGGCTCGCGCCAAAGTGGCTGCCTAAAGCCGTGGAGCCGACCGCCCCAGCCACGAGGTACGCCTTCTCTGACGTCAGGTGGCTGGTTGCTATGCGCGCGGCACGGGCGCCGGCCGGGCTGGAGCGGGGCGGAGACAGGAGCGCAGGCCCGGCCGGGGGCCGGGCCGCGCGCGGTGAGCGGAGCGAGCCGCCTTGAACCAGTAGAGAAAGTTGTAACTCAGTCTGCTCGGTGGGGCTTGAAGCTTCGTGTGCATGCTGGGAGTTCGGCGTCCTGCCGGTGTGCGAGGGGCAGGAAGAGCACTGGTCGGATCGTCCAGGTGATGCGGACGTCGGCATGGGTGATGGTCACCGTGCAGGGCTCGGAGCGCATCAGGGCTCTGCGGGTCTCGGCGCGCTCTTCGTACAGCCACGTCCACGCTTCGTCCGACGCGTCGGAGTCGAGCGCCGGTGAGATGGTGCGGAGAGCGATGGCTACCCAGCGGTCTGCCTGGGATGCCGAGTATGCGTCGAACGATGCCAGGCGCGCCGGCCCTCCCGTGCCGGTGACTTGCTCGGTCCAGCATTCGCACCAGTAGCCGCGGGCGGGCCCGTTCATGGGGTCCCTCCCGCCGGGTAGGCCAGCAGCACGTAACGGGTGCTCTCGTCGTAGAGGGTGAGTTGGTACCCCGTGCCGCTGGTCAGGTAGGCGAGGGCCCGTTCGTGTTCGGCCTCGTCTGTCAACCAGTGCAGGCCCGGCTGTGCGTATGCGGCGTCGAGCTGGTCGGTGATGTGCTGCGCGCGCTCGCGTAACCAGCGCAGTGCCAGGCGTGGGCTCGTGGCGTCGTGTGATCCCAAGGGGATGGAACAGACCTCGTTCAACGGATAGGCGGCGGCTCGGCATCGGTAGGGGAGGGGCCGGCTGCCTGTGCTCAGCGCTGCGGGAGGAGCGGACGTCAGCACGGGTGTCCTCCTGCGGGGCCGGTCTCGGTGAAGAGTTCCGCGGTGACCGTGTGGCCGCCGTGGCTGCCGTGGACGACGACCCGGTGAGCGAGTGCGCTGACCATGCCCAGGCCCCGGCCGTGCTCCGCCTCCTGGTCCTGGTGCTCGACCTTCGGTGCGGTGCCGGTGCCTCCGTCGTCCGTGACGGACAGGGCGATCACCTGCGGGGAGACCGCGAGGGCCAGATGGAAGCTGCCGGATGTCTGGCCGCTGGCCGTGTGGAGGATCGCGTTCGCGCTCAGCTCGCTGACGATCAGCTCGGCGTCCTCCGCCAGCGGTGAGCCTCGCAGGATGTCGCGGGTCCAGCGGCGGGCCCTGCTGACCTCTTCCGGGAATCCTGGGCAACTGAGCCCCCAGACCCGGGCGCTACTCGTATACTCGTGCATACAAGTCCCTTCGTGCTGGTAGGCCGCCATGTGCAGCGGGTTCGGGCTAGACGAGTTTCACGCCGTCGTGGGCGCGGACGGCCGGCGGGGACGCCGCGTCGAGTGCGTCAAGGACGCGGATCGCGTACGCCTCGTCGGCGAGTTCGATGACTTCTTCGCGGGTGGCCCAGCGCAGTGCGTGGGTCTCGTCCCCCGTGGTGGGAGTACCGTCGGCCGCCTGGCAGCGGAAGACGAGGGAGACGATCAGGCCCGTCATGTTCTTGTAGACGCCGGTCAGGGTCGCGGGAAGCTCGATCTTGATGCCGGTTTCTTCGAGGACTTCACGCTGGAGGGCTTCGGGGATGGTCTCCTCGCGTTCGAGGACTCCGCCCGGGGGCTCCCACTTACCGTTGTCGCGGCGCTTGATCAGGAGGGCCCGGCCTTGGTCATCGACGATGACCCCGGCGACGCTCACGGAGTGCGGGCGTTCTGTGCTCACGTTCCTCGGCCCTCTCGGCTGATTAGGCTCTCCACCGTAGCAACAACACTCGCCCACTCGTCTAGATACCTAAAGGAGTACGCATGGCGTCTCTACCGAGCCTTCTCGGCGGCCTCGACCCCACCAGCGATCGCGCGGTCTTCCGGCAGATCGCCGACCAGCTGCGCGAGGCCATCGACCGTGGGCGATTCAAGGAGGGGGAGAAGCTGCCCTCCGAGGCTGAGCTGGTCGAACACTACGGGGTCTCCCGGATGACGGTCCGGAACTCCTTCTCGATCCTCCAGGGCGAGGGCCTGGTGCACGCCGAGCACGGTAAGGGGGTCTTCGTCCGGCCCCGGCCTCCGGTGCGCCGCCTCGCCTCCGACCGGTTCGCCCGCCGTCACCGCGAGCAGGGCAAGTCCGCGTTCATCGTGGAGGCCGATGCCGCCGGCAGTCACCCCACCGTGGACAGCCTGGAGGTGAAGGAGGAGAAGGCCGGCCAGGACATCTCCACCCGGCTCGGGTCCGTGCGGCGCGTGCTCGCCCGGCGTCGCCGGTACCTGCTCGACGGCCGGCCGGTCGAGTTCGCCACGTCGTACCTCCCGCTCGACATCGCCCGCGGTACGCAGATCGCCGAACCCAACCCGGGCCCCGGCGGCATCTACGCCCGCCTTGAGGAACTGGGCCACCAGCTCGACCACTTCGAGGAGGAGATCCGGGCCCGGATGCCCTCGCCGTCCGAGGTGAAGACGCTGCAACTGGCCTCCGGTGTGCCGGTGATCCACCTGATCCGCACCGCCTTCGACACTGCGGGGCGGGCCGTGGAGGTCTGCGACACAGTGATGGCGGCGGACGCGTACGTCCTCTCCTACCAGCTCCCGGCGACCTGATCGGCGGTGCGCGAGGCCACTTCCCCGGACTCGTACACACCGACACGCATACTCGTATAGACGAGTGAGCAAGTTGTGTGGCAAGGTGATCCCGTTCCCGGCGCCGTCGGGTTCGAAGGATGCATCTTGTCTAGACGAGTAGATGGGAAGAAGCCTTGCGCACCATCCGTGTGGAGACCTCGGCCGCGACGATCCTGCTGACCGAGGCGCCCGAGCCCAAGGTCCGCGACCGGCAGTCGGGCGAGATCGCGAAGGACGCCGTCAGCGGTGAGGCGCTGATGACCATCGGCGTCGTGTACATCGAGGAGGGGGAGTCGTCCCTGATCAAGGTGACCGTTCCGGAGAGCGGGGTGTCGGAAGGGCTCGCCCTCGGTGCCCCGGTTTCCCTGCCGGGCCTGATCGCCCGGCCGTGGGAGAGCGTGTTCAACGGCCAGCAGCGCCACGGCATCGCCTTCCGGGCCGCCGCCGTCACTCCGGCCGCCTTCCCGGCCGCCGTAGGGGCGTCGGCCTGATGACCGACCTGGCAACGCTTCTGGAGGTGGGTTGTCCCGTCGCCGCGCTCGGCGGTGGGGCCGCCTACGCCCGGGCGCGACACCCCGGCGTCTACTGGTCCACGGTCGGCTTACCGGTGTCCACGGTCCGGCTGCTCAGCTCCTACGGCTCCGTCATGGAGGCGTGCGGGCTGACCGTGGCCCCCTCCCGGCTGCGGGTCCTGGCGGTCAAGGCCACGACCCGCCGTGAGGTCCGGCCCGTACCACCGCGCCGGGGGATCATCCGCCCGACCACGACGGGGCTGCGGGTCCGCCTGCGGCTCGCCCCGGGGCAGGAACCCGCCGACGTGGCCGCCTCCGCCGAACGACTGCGGCACGCCTGGGGCGTCCACGCCGTCTACGTGACCACGGTCAAGCCGGGCGTGGTCGAACTGCGGCTCGTCGGCTTCGACGTACTACGGCGGGTACGCATGCCGCGCAAGCTCCGCCCGGACCTGCTACGGGTGCCGGTCGCGCTGCGCGAGGACGCCACTCCGTTCGTACGCGACTACCGCACCGTTCCGCACCAACTCACCCTCGGCGCCACGCTGTCCGGCAAGTCCATGTACCTGCGTCACCTCGTCACCGGCCTCGCCCGTCAGCCCGTCGCCCTGGTCGGCATCGACTGCAAGCGGGGCGTGGAACTGGCGCCCTTCGCCCCACGCCTGTCGGCGCTCGCCACCGACCCGGAGCAGGCCGCCGAGCTGCTGCCCGTGCTCATCAAGGAAATGGAGGACCGGTACGACCTGATCAAGGCCCGGCAAGGCATCGCACCGAGCACACAGAACGAGGAGATCACCTCCGACATCTGGGGCCTGCCCGAGCACGAACGCCCGGTGCCCGTCGTGCTGTTCGTCGACGAGGTGGCCGAACTCTTCCTCGTCGCAACGAAGAAGGACGAGGAACGCCGGGACGAGATGGTCACCCAGCTCATCCGGCTCGCCCAGCTCGGCCGGGCCGCCGGCATCTACCTGGAGGTCTGCGGCCAGCGCTTCGGTGCCGAGCTGGGCAAGGGCGCGACCATGCTGCGGGCCCAGCTGACCGGCCGCGTCTGCCACCGCGTCAACGACGAAGCCTCCGCCAAGATGGCCCTCGGCGACATCGCCCCCGAAGCGGTCTCCGCCGCCTGCGCCATCGCTCCCGAACGGCCCGGCCTCGCCGTGGCCGGTGACACCTCCGGCGGCTGGTCCCGCATCCGCACGCCGTACCTCTCCCTCGGCGATGCCGCCGAGACCTGCCGCGAGTCGGCCCACCTGGTCCCCGACCTACCCGCGCTCAAGCCCTTCCGGCCCGACGTGCCCGTACGGCCGCCCGCCGAGACACCGGGCCCGGTCGTGCGGCCCCACCCGGTGACCGACTGACCCGCGCCCGCGCTCATCCCCGGTCGGCGTGACCACCTCACGCCACGTCTCTACCCCTCCCATGCCCGAACCTGGAAGGAGCCGCAGCATGCGCGCCCACCTGGCCCGTGTCGACGCGGTGCTCGTCCAAGCGGTCATCGCCGCCGCGCTGTCCTTCGCCCACCTGCACGACGTCGCCTCGGCGGCCGGACAGGACGGGTGGAAGGCGTGGGCCTATCCCGTCTCGGTCGACCTGCTGCTCGTCGCCGCCTGGCGCCGACTGCGGTCCGGCGACGCGAAAGCGGCCGGGTGGTGCTGGTTCCTGATCGCCCTCGCCGCGTCCCTCGGCGCCAACGTCGCCACCGCCGGACTGCTCGACCTGGACCACGTGCCGGCCTGGCTCCGCATCCTCGTCGCGGGCTGGCCCGCGGTCGCCTTCCTCGGCGGAACCCTTCTGGTCCACTCGTCGCCGACCACGCACGACGAGACCAGTGACGCCGTGGGACAGGAGACGCCCGAGGACATCGAGGACCAGGAGGACGCGCCCGATCCTGCACCGGAACCCCCGGAGCCTCCGGCAATCGAGTCGGCACTGGTTCCGCCTCCGACCCCGGCCTCGCCACCGGTCGCCGTCCCGGCCGCCCTGGTCGAGCACGCCCGCAAAGTCGCCGCCGAGCACCACGCCCGCACCGGAACGGCCATCGACGCCCCGACCCTGCGCGCCCGCCTCGGCGTCCCGCCACCCATGGCCGACGCCATCGCCGCCCAGCTCTGAGAGGAGACCCACATGAGCGCCAACCGCCGCTTCCGCTCCGTCACCCGCATCGGCCCCGTCCAGGTCGGCACGTCCTACGACGGTCGCGGCCGGGAGAAGCACACCGCCGCCTGCACGGCCCCGCGCTGCGGCTTCTCCGCCGACTACGACAGCCGCGCCGCCGCCGAACTGGCCGCCCGTACCCACCGCTGCCCCGTCCGCTGAAAGGACCCGCACACCGTGACCGTCAGCCTGCCGCTCGTTGTCCTCCTCGGCTTCTTCGCCTGGGGAGCGGTCAAGTTCCTCGGCGTCCGCACGTGGATCGTCATCCTGATCGCCCTCTTCGGCTTCTGGCTCTCGGACACCTTCCTGGCCCCGGCCATCGAGTCCGGCACGCGCTCCGGCGTGGACATCGTCAACGGCTCACATGACTAGACGAGTAGGTAAGGAGAGCTTCGCCGTGTTCCTGCCCAAGTACCCCGACAGCCCGACGCCGCCGCCCGCACACACCCACACCGTGGCCGACCAGGTGCCCGCTCGGCGGCCTGCCCCTCAGATCTCCGTCAGTACCGGAGCGGTCGCGGCCGTCCTCGTCGGCGGCGTCGTGCTGACCGCGCTCCTGGCCGCCGTCGCCGTCACGGCCGTCTCCGTGGCCGTCGCCGCCGTGGTCCTGCGCTCGCTGCTGCGCGACCAGCACCGCCGCTGACGCACCGGACCCCCGGGGCGGCCTCGATACCGCCAAGCATCCGCCGCCCCGGGGGCCGTCTCCCTCCAGCCGAACCAGAAGGAGAAAGCCATCATCACCCGCGCCACTCCGCCCCCGCTCCACGAACTCGGCGAACTGGCCGCCCTCGGCACCATGCCTGCACTCCTGCGCCAGCTCGCCGGTCTCGGCGGCTGCACGCACCCGATCCGCCTCGACGGCCACCGCACCGAGTACGCCGTCGACACCCGCACCGGCGAGATCGGCAACGTCCTCCACCACCTCGACTCCTCCAGCCTCCCAGCCGATCACCTCCTGGTCCGCTGCAACAACCGCCGCACCACCCGGTGCGCGGCCTGCGCCGAGGTGTACCGCCGCGACACCTTCCACCTGATCACCTCCGGACTGCGCGGCGGCAAGGGCGTCCCCGAACGCGTCGCCGCCCACCCGCGCGTCTTCGCCACCTTCACCGCCCCGAGCTTCGGCCCGGTCCACAACCGCCCCACCGGCCCGACCGGATCGGCCCGCCGCTGCCGCTGCGGCGCCCTCCACGACCAGGACGACCCCGCCCTCGGAACCCCGCTCGACCCGGACACCTACGAATACGAAGCGGCCGTGCTCTGGAACGCGCACGCCGGTCCGCTGTGGCGGCGCTTCTCCATCTACCTGCGCCGGGAAGTCGCCAAGCGCGCCGGACTCACCCAGCGGGCCTT